>JACNKJ010000166.1 GCA_014382085.1 bacterium | reverse complement strand
TTCGCCCCCGTGCTCTACGTATTCAGCTACAGCGACCTCGATGAGGCCATCGAACTTCACAACAGTGTCGATCAGGGACTGAGCAGCGCGATCTTCTCGACCAATTTCATGAACACCGAGAAGTTCCTCGGACCCGAGGGAAGTGACTGCGGAATCGCCAATGTCAATGCCGGTACAAGCGGCGCGGAGATCGGTGGAGCCTTCGGTGGAGAGAAGGAAACAGGTGGAGGGCGCGAGTCAGGCAGCGATTCTTGGAAAATTTACATGCGCCGCCAGACCAACACCCTGAACTACTCCACGGAGATGCCTTTGGCTCAGGGCGTAAAGTTCGATCTTTAAAGAAGTTAGAGTCTGATTTTAGAGAGCGGGGCCCTCGGGCTCCGCTCTTTTCCTATGAAGATAATTCACCGCTTAGGTAATATATTTCTGTATCTTGAAATAGATTTCAATTTTCGATTATTATAATGACGGAGCCTTAGGCATTCCCCTGATAGCGGATGCCGTCAGGGGAAAGAGTAACACGTGTATTAGCGACATCATTGGAGGAACGAAATGCTGAAGAAGTTAACATTAACTCTCGCCGTTCTCGCTTTTGCCGTTGCCGCTGGCGCTGGCACCCTTACCAAGGATGGCCTGGTCATTCCTGGTACCGGTGAGAACACCAACATCGGTGATCGTCTGGGCCTCGTGAATGACGGCAGCTTCGAGCTGGGAATTTGCGACGACGCTTCCAGCGCGTGGACCTGCTACACCAGCACCACCTGTTTCTGGATTCTCGATCCCATCGCTGTTTGGGGATACCCCGCCTATGACGGTATCAACGTTGCTTGGCTCGGCGGCTACTGCGGCGATGCCAACGAAAACAGCTTCTGCCAGTCGATCTTCTTCGACGGCATGTACCTTGATTGGTACTGGATGGGCTACGTCAGCTACGGCTGCGGCTACATGTACGTCACTGTCGATGGCAACGTCGTCTTTGATCACACCATGGATATCAGCGAGCACACTTATGGCAGCTGGAACACTGCCAGCAGCTTCTGGGGCATGATTGACGTGAGCGCGTATTGCATGACCACCGCCGAGCTTTGCTTCGGCTGGCTCTACTGCGATATTGCCACCAACGACAACATGCTCATCGACTGGGTGACGCTCGATGAAGAGTGTGGCGGAACCGCGATCGAAGCGACCACCTTCTCCAACGTCAAGAGTCTTTACTAGTAGCGTAGTGTAGTGGTGCAATAAAGCATGTTGTACTATCTGGGTCTCAAGACCTGGAACTCCAATTGAGTATTCGCGGGAATCCAGCCTGCGGAAGGAGCGGCCCCCAGGGTCGCTCCTTTTTTATATCCTGCTTAGTATTCATTCCTCCGGTAAACCGGACCCAGGAAGTTTCATTTTCTAGCTTAAGTTCAATCTTGTATAGCCGATAAGTGGTATGGTAGAATCTGTATTACCAAGGCAGGAGCCTGTAAGCGTCCTGTCTTTAATTGCACCATTTCTGCTAAGCATAATGACTCAACTGGAGGAGCAACATGCTGAAGAAGTTAACTTTTGTCCTCATCGCTCTCGCGTTCGCTGCCAGCGCCACCGCCGGCACCCTCACCAAGGATGGCCTCGTGCTTCCTGGTACCGGCGAAAACGTCACCATCGGTGATCGTCTTGGCCTCGTGAATGACGGTAGCTTTGAAGATGGTATCTGCGACGATGCGTCCAGCGCGTGGACCTGCTACACCAGCACCACCTGTTTCTGGATTCTCGATCCCATCGCTGTTTGGGGATACCCCGCCTATGACGGTATCAACGTTGCTTGGCTCGGCGGCTACTGCGGCGATGCCAACGAAAACAGCTTCTGCCAGTCGATCTTCTTCGACGGCATGTACCTTGATTGGTACTGGATGGGCTACGTCGGCACTGGCTGTGGCTACATGTATGTCACCGTCGATGGCAACGTCGTCTTTGATCACACCATGGATCTCAGCGAGCACACTTTTGGTACCTGGAACACTGCTAGCAGTTTCTGGGGCCAGATTGACGTTGGCGCCTACTGCGGCACCACCGCCGAGCTCTGCCTCGGTTGGCTGTACTGCGACATCGCCACCAACGACAACATGCTCGTCGACTACGTGACTCTGGATACGACCTGTGGCACCGCGACCGAGGAGACCACCTTCTCCAACGTCAAGAGCCTCTACTAGTATCATTTGATTCACTAGTTTTGGAATTGACCCCCGCACTTCGGTGCGGGGTTTTTTTCTGCGCTCGTGGTCTCTCCTCGCGCTCCGGCTCGAAGACTCGCATGTCGCGTCTCGGAGAGCCACTTCGCTGCCCTTAAAGAGAAACCCCCTGCACCCTGCCACCACGACTTAGCTTGCCTGCCGCAGTTGCGTTTCGCGGGAAGTCGCTGCGCTCGTCGATTCATGTCGCCAACAAAAACCCCCGAACCATGTGGTCGGGGGTTCTTATGGAAAGCGAAGCGGCTTCCCGCGAAGCGACTTGTGAGGCCGGCATGATATGATGAGGTTTGCTGGTGTTAGACCGGCCGAACCGGAGCAAGCGGGAAGACCGCGAGCGCCTAGATTCCGAACCTCACCATCACCGAGGCATAGGGGCCATCGTTCTTGTCCATATCCAATTCCTGGATGAGTGTTTCATTGCCGTCGAGATTCCAGCTACCCGAACTCATCGAGTAACCACCCTCCACGAGAATGCCCACCCAGCGGGCAAGGCGGATATCGAGTCCGACTTGAGGACGAAGTAAGATGAAGTTTCGATTGCCGCGAACCTTCACGACGATATCTCCGTCGGGCTCGGTGGTCTCCGCCCAAATGTGCGAGCCACCGCCACCGATCTGAAGCCCGCCTTCCAAAAAGATACGTGGATGAGTTGCGTAGATACCCTTCAGGGAGAAATAGCCACCACTGTGGCTCCACTTGGTGCGATCGCCTCCAGCCTTGGATTCGGCGCTTCCACTGAAACCACCGCCTCCGATGGCCACGAAGGTGCGCTCGCCGGTGCGCATGCCGCCCCAACCGGCGCCGCCCCAATAAAGCGCATCCTCGGCCACTTCCATCAGTCCTTCTCCGTCTAGGACTTCATTGATTGTGGAGAAATCCATGTCGAACCAGGTAATGGATGGTCCTCCGCCGCTGCCGGTGGCTTCAAACAAATCATCGTCTTCGAAGAATTCCTCATCGGCCCAAAAATCATCTTTCACGACTTCTTCCTCGGCCAAAGCCGCGCCTCCTGTGAAGCAAATCAGAGCGGCGGCGGCCAAGACCGCGATGGACTTGTTCCTCTTCAGGTATTGCATGCAAACCTCCGGGTCTGGGGATTCATGTCCTTTGACCTCCCCATGCCGGGAAGGGTTACCGAGGCGCTACGGGGAATTCGCAAACGGGTTTCAGCTACTTTTCAGATGGATTTCCACCACGTCGCCATCCTCCACCACGTGCTCGCGATCCACGGTTTGACCGTCGAACTTGCCCGAGCCCCAAATCTTGGCTGAATCGAATTGCTCCAGAAAATCTCTGTGAACCTTGCCGGCAAGATCCAGCACCGTGGATCCGCGAGGCAGCATGTAAGGCGCCTTCTCCTCAACCTTTTTACCAGGCGCTTTCGTGTAGACGCGCACCATGCGCAGCATGCTCCAAACGGCCTCGCTGAATGCTTCAAGCCCTTCAGCGGTATTGGCGGAAAAAATCAGCTGGGGATATCTGTCGCCGATGAGTTCGTCCAAGAACTCGAGATTCACCTCCGCATCGGGGTGATCCGCTTTGTTCAAGGCCAGCAGTGTGCAGCGTTGATTCGTGGCCTTGTCTTCATCATCCTTGTCGGGCCACTCCACCGGAAAGAGACTGCGCTCCTCGAGGGCGGAAATGATACCCGTAAGCATGTCGCAGCAATCCGGGGCCGAAAGATCGCCAAAAATCACGAGGGCATCCGCGCTGCGCGCTTGATCAAGAACCCAGGACTCAAGGGGGAAGTTTGCAATGGGGGGAGTGTCCACCAGTTCGAGCTGCACATCTTTGTAAGGCATCATGCCCGGCAAGGGCAATTGAGTGCTGTAAGGAAATTCCGCCACCACGGCTTTCGCATGGGTGAGGCCGGCCACCACTGAGCTGCGACCGCTGTTGGGCGCACCGAGCAGGAGAATCTGCGGCTCGTCTCCCTTGTGAACGAACCAGGGATTGTGCCCTCCACCCTTGCTCTTCTTGGCGTTCTCCACCTGTTCCTGTAGCTGCGACATCTTCTTACGATGCTCGCCCCAGATCTTGTCCGTGCCCTTGTGCCTGGGCATGATGGCCATCATCTCGCGCAAATGGGCGATCTTCTCGGCCGGATCCCGAGCGGCTTTGAACTTGTCTTCGATCTTGTGATATTGGGGAGGGAGATTAGTGGGCATAAAATCCTCTGATGCCTGGATGTCCATGCTGATCTTATCCGCAAGAAGGATTCAGGTCAATGCCTCCTAAACGAGTCAATTCCTCTGATTCTTTGGAAGATGCTAAAACGACATTCGATTATTAGGCATCTATTTCTTTTTTCCAAACTTATTTGCGGATACCCTTGATTTCTCCTAATCCTTGCCTCATCCTGGATAACCAGTGAAAATGGAGGAGGAATCGCTATGAGCACCGATTTGAGCGCCTATACCGCCGGAGTCCACGAGTATGTGAAGAAGGGCGAGGAGATCATGCGGGGGCGCGCCGAGAGCGTGAAACGCATGAAGCAGTGTCGCTTCGACACCATATCCGTGCACGGTCTCTACGACATGCGGGAGGCCCTGGACTTGAACCAGGGATCCATCATCGAGCCGGCTTACATGTCCACCAGTCAGGCCTACCGCGATTCCGACGAGATGGAAGCTGGGCTGGCCTACCTCATTCCCAACTGGTGCTATGCGCGAATCGCCAATCCCACCACCTATTACCTTGAGTGGGCTCTGGCCTTACTTGAGGGATATGGAAGCGGCCTGGAAACCAGCGCGGTGGTGACGTCCAGCGGCATGTCCGCCATCATGAGCGCCGTGGAACCCTTCCTGGTGAAGCTCTCCCAGGCGCCGGACGAACCCATCAATTTCGTTTCGTCGGCCCACGTCTATGGCGGCACATTCCAGCAGTTCAATGTAAGGCAGGTGGAGAAGGGTCGGCAGGTTCGCTGGGTTCCCGATCCCACTGATCTGTCCGCTTGGGAAGCACAGATCGATGAACACACGCGCCTGCTCTACGCCGAACTTCCCAGCAACCCGACCATCAACTTCTGCGACATTGAGAAGCTGGCGGAAATCGCGCATCGCCACGGCATTCCGCTTATCGTGGACGCCACCGTGGCCACACCCGCCCTTATGCGCCCGCTCCTCCACGGCGCGGATGTGGTCATCCATTCGGTTTCAAAGAGTCTGACCTCCAGTGGAATGGGTGTGGGCGGCGTGATTGTGAGTCGAAAGAATCTTGTGAGTGAAAAGGTCACGGAGCCGCCCGAAATGATCGCCGACTTCGCCACCTGGGTGAAGTTCCTGCCCTATCGCGACAACGGTCCCTCCATGAATCCCATGCAGGCCTTGCTGGTACTCAACGATCTGCGCACGCTCCGCAGCAAAATGGATCTGGTCAGCCAGAGTTCGCAGACCGTGGCGGAGTGGCTCGAGAATCATCCCAAGATCGAGCGGGTTGATTACCTGGGATTGAATTCCAATCCCCTGCACGATCTTGCAAGTCGCTACATGTACCTTGTTGATTCCGACCTCGATGGAGCCACGCCGGTGAATCGCTACGGTCACCTCATGAGCTTCCGCGTGAAGGGAAGCGGCGAGGATACGCGTCGCATGTTTGACGGATTCGAAATGATCTTCAGGGCCACCGATCTCGGGCGAATCAAATCGGTGGCGACCATTCCTTCCATCAGCACTCATCAGCAGCTGGGAGAAGAGGCACGAAGCATGGCCGACGTGCCGCCCAACCTCATTCGCTTGAACGTGGGCGGCGAGCATCCCGATGATATCATTGCCGACCTAGAACGAGGACTGGCAAAGGTTTAGCGCCTCTCGGATATTTAAGGAACGGCATCCCGGAATTCGCCCCTGCGGCTGCGGGGGCTTTCCCATATCTCCCATTGATTCAAGCATTTAGCTTTCCGAAAAATCGGACTAGGCACTCTTGCATTCCACGAATCATATCGCTTTCTTTCTTCGTTGCCGGGGCAGAGACCCAGGCCCTTTTACTCACGACTGAACCGAAAAGGAGCTGCTCCATGTCCGTAGAAAAGTTCATGGATGGGGTCATCGCAAAGAACCCCGAGCAGAAAGAATTCCATCAGGCCGTCCGCGAGGTCGTAGAATCGGTCTGGGACTTCGTTGAGAAGAATCCTCAGTACAAAGAAGCCAAGATCCTCGACCGCATGGTCGAGCCCGAGCGCGTCATCATATTCCGGATCCCCTGGACCGACGACAAGGGTGAAGTTCAGGTTAACCGTGGTTTCCGCATTGAGATGAATAGCGCCATCGGTCCCTATAAGGGCGGACTGCGTTTCCACCCCACCGTCAATCTTGGCATCCTGAAGTTCTTGGCCTTCGAACAGGTCTTCAAGAACAGCCTGACCACTCTGCCCATGGGCGGCGGTAAGGGCGGCTCCGACTTTGATCCCAAGGGCAAGAGCGACAATGAAGTGATGAGCTTCTGCCAGAGCTTCATGACCGAACTCCAGCGCCACATTGGCCCCAACACCGACGTTCCCGCCGGTGATATCGGCGTGGGCGGTCGCGAGATCGGCTTCATGTTCGGCCAGTACAAGCGTCTTCGCAACGAGTTCACCGGCGTTCTGACCGGCAAGGGTCTGAACTGGGGCGGCAGCCTCATTCGCCCCGAGGCCACCGGCTACGGCCAGGTCTACTTCGCCCGTGAAATGCTCGCCACTCGGGGCGACAGCTTCAAGGGCAAGACCGTCACCGTCTCCGGATCCGGAAACGTGGCCCAGTACGCCACCGAGAAGGTCATCGAGTTCGGCGGCAAGGTCGTCACCATGTCCGACAGCGGCGGCTACATCCACGACCCCGAAGGCATCGACAGTGAAAAGCTGGCCTTCGTCATGGATCTGAAGAATGTGCGTCGCGGACGCATCAAGGAGTACGCCGAGAAGTTCGGTTGCACCTACGTCGAGGGCAAGCGTCCTTGGGAAGTCAAGTGCGACGTCGCGCTTCCCAGCGCCACTCAGAACGAGATCAACGCCGACGAGGCCAAGCTGCTCGTGGCCAACGGCTGCTTCTGTGTCTCTGAAGGCGCGAACATGCCCACCGAGCCCGAAGGCATCGAAGTCTTCACGGCCGCCAAGATTCTCTACGGTCCTGGCAAAGCCGCCAACGCCGGTGGCGTGGCCACTTCCGGTCTCGAGATGAGTCAGAACAGCATGCGTCTGAACTGGACTCGCGAGGAAGTCGACGCGAAGCTTGACAGGATCATGTGCGACATCCATGAGACTTGCGTGAAGTATGGCAAGGATGGCGAGTACATCGACTACGTGAAGGGCGCCAACATCGGCGGCTTCATCAAGGTCGCTGATTCCATGCTGGATCAGGGAGTCGTGTAAGAGCTAGCACCTGTCAGTCAAAATTAGAAACCCCGGCCGACTAGCCGGGGTTTTTTTGTGAATAGCAAGTTCTCGATCAGCGGAGGAGTAAGGTCCGGCCACCATGAACTTCACCGCCGGAATGAAGCTGAATCAGGTAGACACCGTTGCCGAGTCGATTGCCGGACCCGTCACGTCCGTCCCAGGCCAAGGTGCCGCCATGACCGCTGAGTTCACGAACCAGCCGACCTTTAACATCGTAGATACGGACACTCACGCTAGCGCCCGATGCGGCGCTGTAGTTGATCTGCGTGCTTTCGCGAAATGGATTGGGATAGATTCCCGTTAAACTGAGATTCCCTGACCATGCATCTGCCAAGCCGGTGGAATTTCCGATGATCGAAGTGTAGGTGTCTTGATTGCCCTCGCGTGTATCGGTCCAAACCGGGTGCACTCGATTCGCACTTGAGGCGGCAAGTCCGATGTACTCGCCGATCAGCCCGGCCCGAAGTCCGGCGTTGGGATCTGAAGACACCGTGGTCACGCGCCGATTCTCGGACCAGGTGGCTCCGCCGTCTAACGATTGGGTGAAGTAGAGATCCATGAGATAGTTGGATGGATCATTGCGCCGATCGTAGAAGACCACGCTGATGGCGCCGTCGGGACTCACCGTCAACCATGGGTGGAATTGGTCGCGCCCATTGTTCACCGCGTCATCGTTGATGCGCAGGGGCGAAGACCATGTGGCGGCGTTGTTGTCCGAGTAGCGGAAGTAGATGTCATAGTCATTGCCCTGGCGATCCATGTAGGCCACGTAGAAGCGCCCGTCATAGGGACCATCGGTGATGTCGCAATCCATGGCCGGGAACGAATAGGATGTGATGCCGCCGTTTAGGCTTGTGGACCCCGTGTAAAGGCTTGTCAGCTGAATGTCCGAACCGAAGCTAGCGCCGCCGTCGAAGGATCGATCCAAGCGGATGGCAGGACCATAGGTGTAGACCCAGGCCACCACCAGAGTACCGTCCGCGCCAACCACGGGCACGGGCCACTGCACACCCCCGCTGTCGCTGATGCGAATTGGAGTTTGGAAGCTCTGTGCACCGTCGGTTGAGCGTACGTTGTAGATCTGGGTGCTGTAGAAACGCGCCCAGGATACGTAGACATTGCCGTCGTAGAGGCCGCCCGTGCGATCGCAGGCGATGAGTTCCTTGTCTTCGAAGACCCCGGGCACTCCGTCCACCGCCGTCACATGGGGCCCCCAGCTTATACCCCCGTCGCCGGACTTGGTCACGAAAAGTCCGTTGGGCGAGTTGGTGTCCTCATAGGAAAGGATAACGGTGTAGAAGTTGCCTTGGCTGTCGTAAGTGATGCCCGGATCGGAATGACGCGTGTAGTGATAGTCGGGCAGAAGCGTGTCGGTCCAGTTAAGGCCGCCGTCGAAGGTGTAGCCCACGCCCACGCGACGATATCCCAGGCGGAAGTCGCGCCACACGGCCACGAGGTTGTCGGGGTTTGTCGGGTTCACGGCAACCTGCTGCTCATTCTGAAGTTCGCCGCTGCTATCGCTGTTGATCCTCCAGTTATCCCAGTCGCGCAGGTAGCCGTCGTCAAAGAGTTTCACCAAAGATCTGGGGTAGGCTTCGCGGCCCTCGAGAAGCAGGTCCTCGCGCGCGAAGTGTGGCTCTTCGAAAGCCGGAACGACTGTGGGAACAAGGAATGAAAGGAGCAGAATGAAGGTGATCATGCGCATGGCAGCCTCCTAATTGCTGGACACCATTATAGCAGATCGTAGCCACTCATTCTTTAGACAGGAGAACGGCTCCGCGGCCGTGATGTCCATCTAGAAAGACATCCAGCGGTTTATCCAAACGAATATGACGAAGAAGTTCCGTCTCTTCTACCACGGGTGCATCCGCAAGCAAGTCGAGTTTCATATAGCTCTCACGCTCGCCTTCAAGAGCGCTGAAGTAGGCCACCTCGTTGGAAATCATGTTGTGGAAGAAATGACTGCCCTGACTAGGCTTCACCTTGATACCTTCCAACTCCGTTTCCACAACGGCCCGAGCCCAGGTGATGTCGGTCCAGGCCACGGGAATGCCTAACCAACGATCGCGCGTACCCCATCGTCCCGGGCCCACGAGCAGATAGGGTTTTCCTTCGTCCGCCAATTTTCGATTCAGATTGCGAACGGCCAGGGCGATTTCGGGAGTCTTCTCACGCTGAAAAACATCCTCGCGCACCAGGACGATGTCATGAATGCCATCTAGTCGCCCATTGCCCAGCGCGTGTTCCGAATAGATCAGCAGGCGTTCGGTATCGAGCTCATCGCGATCCACTCGCATTTCTTCACGGCCCACCACAAGTGGACGAATTTGAAGTAGGGCGAATTCCGGCTTGTATTCGCCCTCGCGATCGGGGTTGGCCGCGAACTCGATTTCCACCGGGGCAGCCATGCCGCGGCATCCAAGGCTCAGCACCTTCTCCAAGATGTCCGACAGGGGGAACCAGTCGGATTTTAGAATATGGGCGAAGGTCACCAGGCGAACACCCTCGCGCGAGATACCATCGTAGACGGCGTCATTATCGGGCATGTAGGTGGAACCCAGGGGCCAAAGGGTGCCGTCGCGTTCGGCGCGCGCCAGACCATCTTTGATCAAACTGCCGGCGCCGTCGATTTGAGCGAAAGCTTCGGGCGCAGAGAGGTCGAGCATCCAAAACTCTCGCTGAGCGTGCTCAAGGAAATCTTTTGTAGTGGGAAACTGGGGTAGAATCCTAGGATGCTTGGGTGAGAACCAAAGCGAGCGCTCACCCTCCACGACTGCCTTGCCCAATCCTAGAACCACGGATGTGGCACCGTCCTCTGGCTCGATGCCATGAACCGGGTAATAGTTGTGCGATTGCCCCACGCCGCCGATGCAAGGATATAGCACATCGCCGTGGCGACGTCCAACCACGCGCTGAAGAATCACCGCCATCTTTTCTTCCTCAATACGATTGGGCGTGGAAGAGATGTAGGCCTTAGCTGCACTGAAATAAGTGGAGGCGTAGACCAACTTAATGGCGTGGAGCAGTTGCTTAAGGCGAAGAGAATCGTCGGGATGGTTGTTGGGCAGCATGTGGCTCACGTAGACACCCGCAAAAGGCTGATGCTGCGAATCTTCCAGCAGACTCGACGAACGTACTGCAAGCGGGTATCCCACGTTGGAAAGGAAGCTGCGGAGATCGGAGAAGGCCTGCTCGGGCAAGCGCGCGCGCAGGAAAGCGGCGGCGATGGCCTCGTCGCTCTGATCGCTGAGAGCGACGCCAAATAGATCATTATCTTCCATGTACTGATCGAAGATGTCCGTTCCGATGACCGCACTCTGGGGAACATAGACTTTCACGTCTGGAATGGACTCCTTGAAGTCCGAGCGGCTGAAGAGGGAATTGATGAAGGCAAGCCCTCTCCCCTTGCCGCCCAAGGAACCCGTGCCGATGCGCATGAAATTGCTGCTGGCATCGTAGTAGCCGCGGCGGAAATCGGAAATGCGTCCGCTGGTAACCGCTTCTCGGTACTCGCCGAGAGTGTCCAGCAGATATTGGCGCATGACTTCCATATCGTCGAACTCCGACACCTTCACGGGCCTGAGTCGTTGAGCTAATGCAAATTCGGTACGGGCCATGAACCAGTTGGAGAAGTGATTTCTCAGGGCGTGGAAACGTAGCGATTCAGGTGGCACACGAACCAACTGACGCGCCATACTCATTAGATCATCCGCCCTCGCCACCTCCGTGCCGTCGGGTAGTGTGAAGATGAAGCGGCCGAATCCCAGATGAGTTTTCATGAAGTGGCGCAGATCGCCGAGAAGCGTGGGCGAATGCTTGTGAAGGAAATTAATACCCAAGGCATGCGCCTCACGCGCGCGCCCCTCATTGGACGACTGCAGGAGGATGGGCAGATCCGGATCCTGCTCCCTCACCCGACGGGCGAATTCCACACCGGCTGCTGGATCCTTCTCGCCTTCCCTCGCAAATTCCGCATCAGTGATCACGCCCAGCATGGTATTGCGGAAAGTTGCGTAGAGTTCTTCGGCCTCCTCAAAGGTTTGGGCCAGAATTATTTTCGGCCTGGCCCGCATGCGAAGTAGGCGATCGCGTATGTCGATGCCCTCAACCATCAGGCCCTGTGTCTGACGCATGAATTCCGTATAGAGCATGGGAAGGTAGGATGAATAAAAGCGCACCGAATCTTCGATGAGCATCAAGGTTCGCACATTGGCCGTCTCGGCGTCGGGACCCGCGTTGATGCGATCCTCGATGCACTTGATAATGCCCAGAAGAATTCGCACGTCGCCGCGCCAGGCGAAAACCAGATCGATGCCGGGAATGTCGATCTTGCCCTCGGTGGGCGTAATGAGCTCCCGCGTGGAGTAGACCAGTAGGACCACGGGAATATCCGGTCGAATTTCTTTGGCGGCTTCCCCGAATACACTCACTTCCATATCGCCCAGACGCGTCATGGTGATGACCAGATCGAAGGGCCGCTCCACGAGGCGATCCAAGGCTTCCTCACCCGAGGACACCCGCGTGATGACCGGTGCGTAGCTCAGGTTGAGCTCGGCGTACTCGGTCATGAGCATTTCGGTCAGATGTCCGTCCTGCTCCAGAATGAATGAATCGTAGAGGCTGGAGACCAGTAGGATATCTCGAATACGAAAGGGCATGAGCCTTTCGAAATGAGAGACGCCGACTCCATCCTCGAATGTTTCCATAGACGCCATGGGTCCTCCCGGCGAAATATTAACGCAGCCAAGCTATGCAATAAAGGCCAAAGGCGCCGCTTGCCAAGATCCCAAGGGCAATGGGCTGGAACCGGGGTTTTTTATTGTGCCTTCACGCAGAGCGCGTAAACTGGCCCACTAAGGAGGACCTTGGAACGCATCCGCATTCAACACGTGATCACACAACTGGCCGTGGGTGGCGCAGAAACCCAACTCTTGGCCCTCTGCCGGCGCCTGCCCGCAGATCGCTACGATTTGAGCGTCGTCAGCTTGGTTGAGGGTGGCAGCCTGCGCGATCCCCTTGAGAAGGCCGGGGTGCGGGTGCTGGAGCTCGACCGTCGTCGTACCGGAGGACCCCTGGGGCAGATGCGGGCGCTGGTGGCCGAGATGCGCAGCTGGCAGCCGGACATTCTCCAAACCTGGCTGCGAAAAGCGAACCATGTGGGTCGCATCGCAGGGCTTTTATCGGGACGGCGCAAGATCATTGCCGGGGTGCGCGACATGGGCTTCGATGCGGGATTCGGCGACACGTTGCTGGATCTTGCCGCCGATCCTCTGACTTCCCTCTATCTTCATAACTCCGAGCAGGGACGCGATGCCTACATTCAGCGGCTCCGTCTTAGTCCACGTCGCAAGCATGTGATCCTACGTAACGGCATCGACACCGATCGTTTTCGTCCCCACCCGGAAAAGCGCGCGGCCATCCGTCAGAGCATGGGCCTTGCGCCCGAAGATTTCGTGGTGATCATGGTGGCGCGCCTAGACCCCATCAAGGATCCTTGGCTTTTCCTCGATATCGCCCGCCGGGTTCGCAGCCGCAATCCTCACAGCCGCTTCTGGCTAGTGGGTGGAGGTAAGCTCGAGGCTGAATTGCAGTCGATTTTGGCAAAAGATCCCGACAAGGGTATATGGCTCGCCGGTGAACACGGCGACGTGCCCGATCTTTTGGCCGCCGCCGATATGGCCCTTCTCACAAGCCGAAGTGAAGGACTGTCCAATACCATTCTGGAAGCCATGAGTGCGTCGCTGCCGGTTATGGCCACCGATGTGGGCGGCAATCGCGAGCTTATTGTGCACGGAGAAAACGGTCTGTTAAGCGCATCGCGTGAAGCGGGCGAAATGGCCGTGCGCCTGCTCGGTCTTATGGGAGAGAGGGAAAAACTGGCCGTGATGGGTCGCAATGGCCGCCGACGAGTGGAGGAGGAATTCTCCCTGTCCACCCTGGGCGATCGCGCCGAGGCTTTCTATCGGGATCTTCTGACTCGCTAGGTGTCCTTCTTCTTGCTGGACCCGTTCTTCTTTTTAGTCTTCAGCGAGTAGCCTATCATGGGAAAGGGAGCCACGGTGGCCGAGGCGATGTTCTTCAGGTGCGCCCCCACACGCTTGTAGTAACGCATGAGCAGGACCAGACTAAGATCGGCTTTGGACACCGCCGCATCGTTCTTTGCCTCGCCGATGATCTCTCCAAGCATGGCATCGCAATCCCGCGAAAGCTTCCCGTAGGTTCTCATGCACTGCTTGGCGGCTTCCTTGTCTTGATCGGCCAAAGCCGAGCGCGCCAGATCGAATAATTTGTTGCTACGCTCCAGCTGGAGGTAAAGCATATCTTTTCGATCGCCTAAGTCTATATCGCCTTCGAAAAGACTTACGAGATCACCGATGTTCTTGCTGTAATCGCCGATGCGTTCCAGGTCGATTACAATGCTGGTTAAAACCAGGCCGCTGAGCAGATCTTGGCCTTTCGACACGGCCAGATGCTCGAAAACTTTCTTGCGAATGTCCTGCTGCACCTTGTTGAGCTTTTTGTCCATCTGCCGAAGTTCTTTCAATTCTTCCTGGCTGATGTTTTTCTCGAGGGCCACAGTCACTTTTGCGAACATTTCCCGATCCAGATCGAGCATGTCCACGGCCTCATCGAAGGCTTCCGAGAGTAGAGTCTCGCGCTCGCTGAGCAGATTCCAAATTTCCTTCCACATATATCCTCCCGCTTCCTGCGATTAGCGCAGAAGCAGCAACAAAACCAGGGGAATCAGATAGATTCCGAAATATCCCAGGATGACCAGGATGGTGTTTCTCCGCGATGCGGCACAAATGTCCGCCAGACGCATCGCCAGATTTATCGGTAAAGCCCGGAAGGGGTACCAAATGATGATCCCCGAAATATTGAAAAGCGTGTGTACGAGGGCCGCCGTAAGAGCGGCGCGTGAAGCATCCGGCGCACTGCCCGTCGCCGCGAATACAAGCGCCGCCATGAGCGCGGTAATCGTTGTACCCACGTTCGAGCCGAGGGTGTAGGGGAAGATCTGTTTGATCGTCAGAATGCCCGCGCCCACCAGAGGCACCACGAGGCTTGTGGTCACCGAACTCGACTGCACGAGAATGGTGAAAATAATTCCCATGACCATGCTCGTGCCCGCATTCTTAAAGAGCACACTGTCGATCATACGCGCCAGACGATTTTCCATAATGGAACGCATGAATTTAACCAGAAAGGTCAAGGTGGCCAGAAGCAGGATCAGGGCGAAGAGCAGACGAAAACCATCGTGGGGGATCAGACCGTTGATCAAGTTAATGGCCGGATCGACGATGTGCTTAATACCGTCGAACTTCCCAAACTCCTGCCCCATGAGGTGGCCGGTCATCCAGGTGGCCATGCGCTGAAGGAAGTGCGTCATCTGCTCCAGCGGAAAAATGACGATGACCGCCAGCACGTTGAAAATATCGTGTACGGTTCCCGCGGCGAAGGCCCTCCGGAATTCCTCACGATTATGCACATGCCCCAAGGACACGATGGTGTTGGTGACCGTAGTTCCGATATTCGCGCCCATGATGATGGGTATGGCGATTTCCAATGAGAATGCTCCACCGGCCACCAGGCCCACCACCATGGATGTGACTGTGGAGGAACTCTGCACCAGGCTAGTCGTGAAGACACCCAACAAGAGCCCGAGCAGTGCACTGGAAGTGCCCTGGTTCAGGAACTCGGCGGCCAACATCCTGCCCATGCCCTTGGCGCTGCCGCCCATGAGCTTGATGGCCACAAAAAATATGTAGAGGATGGCTAGTAGCGTTACGGTCTTCAAAACCGTATCGGCCAGATCACGAAAGAAACCGTTGGGAGACGCGCTCGTTGAACCGGCGGGGATCCGGGACTCGCTGCTCACCTTGACCTCACGGAACGGGATGCTGAGACGGCGAGCCCAACCGGACCCGACCCGGCCTACATACCAGGATGAGCAGATCTTGTAAAGGTGATGGAGGGAAAAAACTCGGAAATTAGCCGATCAGTCGCGATCCCAGCTGATAGGCCAAGGTGGCCAAAATGTAGGCCATGCCCGTGAGACCGCCCCATTGCAGGGCGGCCCAACCCCAACGGCCTGATTCCCTGCGGGTTATGGCCACCGTTGCCATGCAAGGCGTGGCCAGCAGTGCAAAAATGAGGATGGCCAGGCCCTGGGCGGCGCTGTAATTCCGCGTTAGAACGGTGCGAAGACCCAGGCTGTCCTCACCCCCATCCTCCATGGCAAAAACAATGGCCATCTGAGCCACGAATACTTCTTTGGCGGCAAAGGCTCCCAGGAAGGCCGTGTTGATGCGCCAGTCGAAGCCCATGGGCGCGGTGACCGGCTCCAGCATACGCCCGATTCGCCCGGCCAGGGAGTAGCGTAAATCTTCCGCCGCACGAGCCTGCTCGGCCGCAGCCTCGCTCATGGCCACCGACTGCCCCAGCTGAATATCCACCTCATATTGTTCGGGCTTGGGAAAGCTCATGAGAGCCCAAAGCACGATGGAAATCCCCAGGATGATCGTTCCCGCCTTGCGCAGATACATGGCCGAACGGTTCCACATATGCAGGAAGATGCTTCGCTTGCTGGGCATGCGATAAGGCGGCAGCTCCATGACAAAAGGCGCTTCGCTCCCACCGAGGAGGGTCTTTCGCAACACACGCGCCATGATCAATCCCAGGAAAATGC
>JACNKJ010000351.1 GCA_014382085.1 bacterium | reverse complement strand
GGAAGAAGCCTGACGCGCCGAGAGGCGCGGCGACACCCCGGGAGCGGCCATGGAAATCACAGAAGTCCGCATCTCTTTGAGAGATGATGACAAGCTCAAGGCTTTCGCCTCCATCACTTTTGATGATTGCTTCGTCGTACGCGGACTCAAGATCATCGAGGGCGCCCAGGGTACCTTCGTCGCCATGCCGAGTCGGCGCCGCAATGACGGCACCTATCAAGATGTGGCCCATCCCGTGAACAACGAGATGCGACAGAAAATCGAAGCTCGCATCCTGAGCGAATACGCCAGGGAGCGTGCTCGGGCGGAGGCGGGAGAGATTTCAGCCCTGTCTGGCACAGACGATTTGTAAGAGGTTCGAGCGGATCAGACCTCAACCCTTGAAATCCTGGGGCGTAGACAAGTGGCAAGTCACCAGTTTTTGGTACTGGCATTCGCAGGTTCGAATCCTGCCGCCCCATCCTTTTCAATAGAGAAAACATGCACCGGCAGGGCCCGGTGTTTTTCGTTTCCCACAAACTGCAGGGAGGGGCATGTTCGGCAAGCGGGATAATCTCCGTCTCATCTCCGGAAACGCAACCAAGGTGCTGGCCCAGAAAATCGCTGTAAACCTCGGCACGCGACTTACCGACGTGACCTGCGAGGCTTTCAGCGATGGTGAACTTCATGTCCAAATTGAAGAGAACATTCGTGGCGTGGACGCCTTCATCATCCAGTCAACGCCCTCGCCCGCTGAAAACCTGCTGGAGCTGCTCCTGCTCATCGACGCCTGCAAACGCTCCTCGGCTGATCGTGTGACCGCCGTATTGCCTTATTTCGGTTATGCTCGCCAGGACCGCAAGGATCGACCCAGAGTGCCCATTACCGCCAAACTGGTGGCCAACCTCCTGGTGGGTGCGGGGGTGGACCGCGTGCTGACCATGGATCTTCACGCTCCTCAGATTCAGGGCTTCTTCGACATTCCCCTCGATCATTTGCTGGCGGCCCCGGTTCTGTTGAATCACGTGGAGAGCATGCACCTTCAGCCCTCCTGCATTGTCGCCCCCGATGTGGGTAGCGTAAAAATGGCTCGGGCTTTCGCCAAGCGCCTGGGCGCCGATCTGGCCATCGTAGATAAGCGGCGTGCGGCGCCTAATGTTTCCGAATCCATGAACCTTATCGGCAGCGTGGAAGGCAAGCATGCCTACATCCTCGACGATATGATCGATACCGCCGGTACCTTGGTGCAGGCGGCGGAGTTATGTGCCAAGAAGGGGGCCCTGAGCGTTCATGCCACGGCCACCCATGCCGTGCTCTCAGGCCCGGCCAAGAAGCGCATCGACGAGTCGCCCCTGGCGAGCCTCGCCGTTACGAATTCTCTCGAGTTGGATGAGTCCAGAATGCCGGAAAAATGTGCGGTTCTGGACGTGTCCCCCTTGCTAGGAGAAGCGATTCGGCGTATTCATAATGCCGAATCGGTAAGTTCCCTATTTGTCTGACCCGCCGCGATCAATAGATCCGGCGACCATCCCGGGCCTTCGGGTCCGGGCGAAAACGCTTCTCGTATCCCGGCTGCTCATGCTGGGGCGGTGAAGACAGGAGGAAATATGCAGACCGTAAGCCTCACGGCCGAGCGCCGCGAAGGAATCGGTAAATCGGTGACCCGCAAGTTGCGCGTTGCCGGAACCATCCCTGCCAATCTTTACGGAGTCGGCGGCGATCCTGTCACCATGCAGGTAAGCAACGCCGATCTCATCCAGATCTTTCGCTTTCACGGCTCCAATGTTCTCGTCGAGCTGATCTTTGAAGGTGAAGAACCCATCCTTTCGCTGATCCGCGAGCATCAGGTGCATCCGGTCAGCGGCAAGTCCGTCCACCTTGACTTCCAGCGCGTTCAGCTGGGCAAGCCTCTCAACGTGGATGTGCCTATCAATGTCATTGGCGTCCCACCCGGCGTAAAAGACTTTGGTGGTGTGCTCGAACAGGTCATTCGCACCGTCGAGGTCAGCTGCCTGCCTCGTCAGATCCCCGATTCCATTGAAGTGGACGTGTCGAAGTTGCAGATCAACGACGCCATCCACGTGGGCGAACTGAAAGTGGAGAACGTGGAGTTCCTGGTGGACGACAGCCAGACGGTTGTCATGGTCACCCCGCCACGTCTGTCCACTGAGGCCGAGGAAACTGAAGAAGGCGAAGAGGGCGAAGTCGCCGAGGGTGAAGAAGGCGCTGAAGCCGCTGAGGACGATGCCGAATCTAAGGATTCTTAGGCTCTTTTGCCGATCCCGTCTTCGATATGAAGACCTGGACCACATTGTCCTAGGTTTAAATAATCCGGGTCGTCGCTATGCGGCGACCCGGCATAATATCGGGGCTAGGGTCCTTGAGAATTTAGCCATCCATCATAGCTTGCGTTTCCTGCCCGGGAAGGGTTCCTTCGAAGGTGCCCGCATGGAAGGCGTTTTCGGCAGTGCCTTGTTGGCTTTGCCCAGCACCTTCATGAACCGATCGGGGGTCGCCGGCCGGGAGCTAACCGAGCTTTGCGGCCTGGATCCCAGCCGTTGCCTGACCATCCTGGACGACTTGGATCTGCCTCCGGGCAGGCTCCGTTTTCGGGCCGGCGGAAGCAGCGGTGGGCACCGCGGGCTGGAGTCGCTGATCTACGAGTGGGGCCGCGAGGACTTCCCGCGGCTGAGGCTGGGTATCGGGCGTCCGTCAGGTGGGGATATCCCTGATTTCGTGCTCTCGAGCTTCCCGGAAGAAGACCTTGACAGGGTAAACAGGATTGTCGAGGCTGCCGCCGATGCGGTGATGTTCTACTTGGAAAACGGTCTGGAGCGGGCCGCAAGTCGCTTCAATTCCTTGGAAATCGATTGAAATGCTAGCGTAGACGAGGGGTCGACATGGAGATAATACTGGTTCTGATCACGGGGGTCCTGGCCCTCCTTTTCGCGGCTTACAAGTCCGCCTGGATTAATCGCCAAAATCCTGGCAACGAGAAGATGATGGAGATCGGCAAGGCCGTTCGAGAAGGCGCTATGGCCTTTCTCAGTCGCGAATACAAGGTGCTTGGCATTTTCGTACTCGCCGTCGCCATTCTACTCTTCTTCGCGAATAATGGGCGAGGCACCGGCCTGGTGGCTCTCTCCTTCGTGGTGGGCGCTTTCTGCTCCGGTCTTGCCGGATTCTTCGGTATGCGCGTTGCCACGGCGGCCAACA
>JACNKJ010000384.1 GCA_014382085.1 bacterium | reverse complement strand
CAAGCTTTACAATTCACTCGGGGAGGGGATCCGTCCCTTCCCGTTTTCATTTACCCTCACGCTGTCCCGGATCAGGCGTTTTCGCGATAGGTTGATCAATCCCTATTGCAGCGTTCCCGGTCTTAAAATTCCGGCGTGATTCAAGGCTTGCTCAATCAACCGCCATGTATTTTAATGGAATTCATACATCTTCTGGAAAACGGGACTTCGGTCCCGGATGGGGTTGGGGCCCCGTCGATCCCCATAGAATAGCAACATGGCCCCTTCCCCGTTCCCTATTCCTGCCGATTTGTGGTAGTATTAGTCCCTGATCAATCCCCATGTTCCCCTTCCATATCGGAGGCTCCCCGTGAAGCAATCTCGCTTCAGCCTTTCCCTGGCATTTCTCGGGCTCGCCCTGACTTTTGCCACCAGTCTGGCCTTCCGTGCCCCAGACAGCACGCCCGGCCTTGAGATTCCTCTCCAGAATTTTGATCTGCACAGCTACCAGTCTTTCGCGACCATGCGGGGACGTGATGCTGTGGAAGCAGGTCTTTCCCGCGATCTGGGGGGGGACTGGCGAGTGTGGTCCTGGAATTCCCAGGCCGGTACGCCGCATATCGTCTACGGTAGCGTCGATTTCGTCGCAGGCCTTCGTGCCGAAGCGGATCTGGATGCGGCTGCCCTGCGTCTCTTCGACGAGCAGGGCGCGAATCTTGGGACCGTGGGTGCCGAGCTTCACGTGATCGATCGAGTGCAGGCCCAGGGCAAGTGGGTGGCGCATCTCGCGCAGACCTACCAGGGTATTCCCGTGTGGCAGGGCAAGGCCTTCGCCGCCTTCACCGAGAACGGTCGCCTGGTTGCCGCGGGTTCGGATGTTTACACGGACATCGAGCTATCCACGAATCCCAGCTACTCCGCCGCACAGGCCGAACAGATCGCGCGTATCGATCTGACCTTCGATCCCGCCAATGACACGATGACGAGTGCTCCTGAACTTTTGATTCTTCCCATTCAATTGGACGAGGAGAACGTGGAGCATCACCTGGTTTGGCGCATGACCATTACCACGGCCGATCCCTACGGCATTTGGATCACTCACGTGGACGCCCACAGCGGCGAGATCATCTGGCGCGACAACATGGTTGAGTTCTTCGTGGAAGGTGACACGAGCTCCGACGTGAACCCCAATACCTGGTGCAACGACGAAGAAAGCCAGCCCGTACCCTACCTGCGTGTCTCGGTTTCGGGAAGCAGCACGGTCTACAGCGACGAGGACGGCAACTGGACAAGTTCCGCCTTCGGTCCTGTTGGCATCAGCGCCGACCTCTATGGCAACTACTGCAACATCACAAATATGGGCGGCGCCGAAGCGCAGTTCAATGGAATAGCTCTCGACGGTGTGCCCCTGACCATCGCCTTCAACGACGGCAACTCACAGGACGACGAGCGCGATGTTTTCAACGCGGTCAGCGACATCCACGACTTTTTCCAACTCGTGGCGCCGGAGTTTTCGCTTCCGAATCAGCGCATGAGTGCCAATGTGAGTCTTAACGACAACTGCAACGCCTACTGGAACGGAAGTATTAATTTCTTCACTGAGGGGGCTGGTTGCGCCAACACCGGTGAAATCCAGGGCGTGGTGCATCACGAATTTGGGCATGGCGTTCAGGCCGCCATCCTCGGATGGCAGGGTGACCAGGGCCTAGGCGAAGGCAACTCCGACGTGCTGGCCAACCTCATCACCCAGGAAGCTATCATCGGTCGCGGTTTCTACCTCGCCAATTGTGAAACTGGAATTCGCAACTCGGACAATGAAAACGTCTATCCCGATGATGTTATCGGCGAGGGAATCCACTACGCGGGTCAGACCATCGCGGGATTCCATTGGGATATCATGATCGGCATGCAGAACATCTATGGTGACGAGCCGGGCACCATTGAGTCGGCCCAGCTCTGGCATTACGGGCGCGTTATGGGACACCCCACCAGTCAGCCCGACCAGGTTTTCTGGACCTTCATGGCCGACGATGATGATGGCGACCTGGACAACGGCACACCGCACTACAGCATTCTCTGTGAAGCGGCCACGAATCACGGTTTCGATTGCCCGCCCATTCTCGTGGGCGTGATCGTCGAACACACCCCGCTTTCCAACTCGGGTGACAACGGACTAAATTATCCCGTGAACGCTACGATTTCATCGACCGAAGGAAGCGTGGATCCGGGCAGCGTGGTGGCTTACTACCGTCACAACGGCGGATCCTGGTCTTCGGTGGGACTCAGCACCATGAACGGCACCTACTTCTTCGGGGAGATCCCCACTCAGAGTGCCGGCGAAGTGGACTACTACATCTACGCCGAAGATAACGTGGGCACCGTGGGCACATCGCCTTGGGGCGCGCCCACCGTCTTCCACAAGTTCATCGTGGCCTGGCGCCTCGAGGACATGGAAATCGACGCGGGTTGGTCCACCGCTGGTGACGCCGCCGATGGACACTGGGTACGCGTGGATCCTGTGGGCACCAGCGCACAGACCGAGGATGATCACAGTCATCCTGGGACTCTCTGCTGGATCACGGGTCAGCACCTGGAAGGCGAAGCCGATGACTACGGCGACGTGGATAGCGGCACCGCCACCCTGCTTTCGCCCATCTACGATCTGAGCCAGGCCAGCGAGGTCAGCATTAGCTACTGGTACTGGTACTATGGACGCTCGGGCGACGAGTGGAAGACATGGATTTCCAACGACGGCGGATCCAACTGGACTGAGATACTTCAGGACACCGGTTCCATGAACGTCTACTGGAAGAGTCAGGAGCTCGACCTCTTCGACTTCTTCGCTCAACCCGGACAGGTTCAGCTCAAGTTCGAGGCCAAGGACGGTTCCGTTCCGACCTTGGTGGAGGGCGCGGTGGATGATCTGATGATCCACGCTATCCTTGGCGGCACGGGCGTGGACGATGAGTTCACCATCGGCGTGCCTCTGCGCCTTGAGCAGAACATGCCGAACCCCTTCAACCCGCGCACCGAGATCAGCTTCGCTCTGGAGAACTCGGGTCGTGTTGATCTGAAGGTCTTCGATGTGAACGGTCGCCTGGTGAAGACGCTCATCGCCGATCAGATGAACGCCGGAAATCATCAGGTTGTCTGGGAAGGCCGCGACCAGAACGGTCGCCCCGTGGGCAGCGGCGTCTACTTCTATCGTCTCTCCGCGGGCGGCGAAGTGAAGAGCCGGTCCATGGTTCTGATTAAA
>JACNKJ010000382.1 GCA_014382085.1 bacterium | reverse complement strand
GCCTTTAGCCAACTAATGGCACTAAAATATGCTAGATCAACTTTGGGATGCAGCCCATGAAAAAACTGATGTTAGTTGTTTCGATGATCGCTCTGATCGCCGTTCCCGCCCTGGCCCGTGAAATCGACGGCGCCACGGTTACCGTGGATCCCGCCAGCCTGCCCCTGGGCATGGTTGAGCTTGAATTCCACGTCACCAACGATAGCCAGGATGCTGAGTGGATTGGCTACTTTAGCTTCCTGCTTCCCGACTGCATGACCATCGTGGCTGGAACCGACTACTACGTCGATCCGGATCTCAGCTTCTACGCGGATCCCATCTTCACGGCCTACAGCGGTCAGCATGGCGCCTGGGAAGGTTGGACCACCAGCCAGTACGGTTTCCTGGGAAGCACCGATGACGGCTACTTCTATATCACCGTCGACAATCAGTGCGAATGCGGCACCTACCAGCTCATCCACTGGGAACTCCAGGGTGACCTGTGGGGCTCCGACCCGCACTTCATCGAAGCTGATCTTGAAGTCTTCATCGAATGCGAGACCGGCACCGAGAACTCGACCTTCAGCACTCTGAAGGCCCTGTACTAGTTTGACGGTTCTGCATTAAGGCTTTGACCTACAAAAACCCCGCAGCTTCGCGTTGCGGGGTTTTTCAATGCCCTCGACTAATTCAGACTACCGGGAACGTTGAGGCTGAAGACGGGAATCTCTGCATCGAACTCCTGACCCTTGGAGTCGATCATGCGATAGGTCCCCGACATGGTTCCCGCCGGAGTGCTTAACGGGCAAAAACTGGTGTACTGGAAACCCTCGCCCGGCGCGAGCATGGGCTGCTCGCCCACCACGCCCTCGCCTTCCACGATTTCCTCGTGACCGTTGGCGTCGGTGATCACCCAGCGCCGGCTCACCAACTGCACGGGTGTTTCGCCTTCATTCACAATGGTTACGTGATAGGCAAAGAAGTAGTGTTCTTCGGAGGGCGTAGAGTTTTCCGCCACGTAGAAGCTTTCCACTTCCACGCTGAGCCCGCGCGTGACGGCTTTGAAAGCACCCATCAGCGCTTCCGCTTCACGGCATCGGGTTCCATTTCACCCGCCAAGCCCTTACCCAGGCTCATACCACCATCCACCGTGATGACCGCGCCGGTCATGTACTCCGCCTGCGGACTGGCCGCGTAAATCACCGAGCGGGCTATCTCTGCGGGATCGGCAAAACGCTTGGCCGGAATTTCATTTCGAATGGCTTCGTAGATTTCCTTCGTGGGCCAAAGTCGCTGGCCCGCACCTTCACTTTCGAAGGCTCCCGGCGCCACGGCGTTCACGCGGATCTTCTTGCGCGCCCACTCGGCCGCGAGTGTTTTCGTCATAGCAAGTACGCCCGCTTTGGCGGTGACCGAATGCACCACACCCGGCGCGCCGGTCCAGGCGTAGGGCGCGATGATGTTCACGATCACGCCGCCGCGCTCCTGCTTAGCCATGATGCGGCCGGCGGACTGCGAACAGAAGAAAACTCCCGACAGTGCAATGTCGATAACTGCGCGCCAACCCTTGGGCGGCAGATCCATGGCCGGCCGTACGAAATTCCCCGCCGCATTGTTGATGAGAATGTCTAGCCCGCCGAACTCCTCCGCCACCTTTCCGAAAACCTCACCCACTAGGTCGGGTTCCCGCACATCCATCACATGGGATGCGGCAGTCCAGCCCTTCTGCTCGGCCTCGTTAAGGAAAACTTTGTGATTATCCGCGCTGCGGCTGGCAATGGCCACCTTGGCGCCAAGGGCCGCCAGCAGGCGAGAGATTTCCAGGCCCAATCCGGTGCCGCCGCCGGTTACCACGGCGCTCATGCCATCGAAGGTTCCATCCTCGAAGAAGCCCTTCATGATTCTCCTAATTGAGTCTAAGGTGCAGGAAAGCTATTCCACCTTCTGGCACGTTTACCGTGCCAGATGCCCGACCCACCTGTACTCGTTGTTCTCCGGCGGGAAGTTGAAGTCGCTCGATATAGACATGTTCAGGAAGGGTGGCCCAGCTCCGCGTATCCGCCCATTCAGTGGCGGATCCAACGATATTGGCGATAATTCCCCAAACTTGCCCGCCCTTCTCTTCCACCTTCTTGGTTCCCCAGAACTTGACCAGAGCCCGGGCCACTGCGCGGATAACCACTTTCCCATATTCGTCTTCGAAACTTTTGCGGTTCAAAAAACCGATGTCAGCGCCAAGACCCAATTGACCAGAGCCGACTGAAGAACTCCATCTCAAGGCTGGAGCCGACTTCGATGCTTCGAGCTCGGGAAGGGCTACGCTGACCCAGTAGTCCACTGCCCGCGGAGGCGAGTGCCAGTGCTCATAGGAATAGGCCGCCACCACCAAAGCGTTACGCTCCTTTCCCTTGCTCTCGAAAATGGGAAAATCGATGCGCAGGGTTCGTTTCCCAGGAATCAGTCCTTCGCTCACCAACAGCACGACCTCGCCCATTTCCGACTGGGGTGTGGATGAGGCTCCGTATTGATCGCGATAGGACTGGGCCTCTTCGCTGAATGCAAGGCCCTCGGCCGCCTTAAGCAGGGAACGGCCCAGGCTCGGGGGCGGCGAAACACCATAGATTTCCCGCTTCTTATAGAGCCGCTCAGCATGACGATAGTTGATCCAGGCCCGGTTGAGATCGCCATCGGCCTCCGCGAGAAGGCCTGCGAAGTACTGTAGGAAAGGATCGTTGTGGTAGCCGCTTTCATCGTCGACTTCGTCGGCCATCACTCCGAGCTTCCGCGAGAGGGCACGTCCCTCTACCGCCGCTTCCCAAGGTTCATTCGCGTCGAGGTAGGCGAGTGCTCTCACGTAATTCAGCCATACCTTCTCGAAAGCTTGACCCGAGTAGGCGGTGGTGTTGTCGCTGACAACAAGGCTTGCCGCCTCGCGGCTGAGACTCACTGTCCACAGATCCTGGATCAGCCATTCCGCAACTTCCAGGTCGCGTTGTGTTTGATCGTAATCGCCAGCCAGATAGGCCAGATGTCCTCTCTGCAGCAGGCAGTCCACCGTGCGGCAATCTTCGTTCTGAAGCTCCACCAAAGCGCTTGGCACTTCATTCTTAACTAGGCGTTCGCGCACCTTGGCGTTACGCGACACATTTGGCGCGCAACCCGCAAGGGCCAGCGCCGCGAGCACGAGCAGGAAAGTTAGACGATCACGCAATCCTCTACCCCGATACGCGTTTCTGCTCGCGCAGCTTCTTGATCTCATTT
>JACNKJ010000291.1 GCA_014382085.1 bacterium | reverse complement strand
GTTTCGGCTAAAATCGCAACCTTGGCATTGTTGAAGCTGCCGGCCACCTGTTCCAGCGAGGGCACCAGGGCGCAGTATTCCCCCAGGGAGTCCCAGCGCAGGTGTCCCTCTTCGAGGAACTGCTGAACGTGCTTGGGTGCCGAACCGCCCGCGCCGGTTTCGAAGAGTCCGCCACCCTTGAGAAGAGGCACAATGGACAACATGCGCGCGCTGGTTCCCAATTCGAGAATGGGGAAGAGATCGGTGAGATAGTCACGCAGCACGTTGCCCGTTACGGCGATGCTGTCCTCGCCGCGGCGGATGCGTTCCAGGGTGAAGCGCATGGCGTCTACAGGGCGAAGAATCTTGATTTCCAAGCCTGTGATGTCGTGATCAGGCAGGTAAGCTTTGACCTTCTTGATCAGTTCGGCGTCATGGCCGCGGGCCTCATCCAGCCAGAAAACGGCCGGCGTTCCGGTGGCCCGCGCCCGCGTGACGGCCAGTTTCACCCAGTCGCGAATGGGCTCGTCCTTGCTCTGGCACATGCGGAAGATGTCGCCGGTTTCCACGGCTTGCTCCAAAAGGATCGCGCCCTTCTCATCCACCACACGAATGACGCCTTCGCCCGCCGCGGTGAAAGTCTTGTCGTGGGAACCGTATTCCTCGGCCTTCTTGGCCATGAGACCCACATTGCCCACGGTTCCCATGGTGGAAGGATCAAACTGGCCGTTCCTCTGCGCGTCCGCAATGCATTCCTGATACATGGTGGCGTAGCTGCGATCGGGAATCATGGCCAGAGTATCCTGCAGTGCATCATCCTTGTTCCACATACGACCGCCGTCGCGCACAACGTTGGGCATGGAGGCGTCGATGATCACGTTGTTGGGAACATGTAGATTGGTGATGCCCTTGCGCGAGTCGACCATGGCCAGAGCGGGAGCCTTTTCGTAGACAGCCGTGATGTCGGCCTCGATTTCGGCGCGCTTGTCGGCGGGAAGACGGTCGAGTTTTTCGAGCAGGTCGGCCAGGCCGTTGTTCAGGTTGGCGCCGATTTCTTCGAGTGCCGCGGCATGTTTGTTCAGGGCCTCAGCATAGAAAACTGAAACGCAATGGCCAAACATGATGGGGTCGGAAACCTTCATCATAGTGGCTTTTAGATGCAGTGAAAGTAGCAATCCCTCGGCCTTGGCGATCGCGATTTGCTCGGCGAAGTACTTCCTGAGCGCGGCCACGTTCATGGTGGACGAGTCGATGACCTCGCCTTCAAGCAGGGATAGGCCATCCTTGAGCACCGTCACGGCCTGGTCTGCGTCTACATATTCGATGCGCGCTTCACAGGCCTTTGGCAGAGTGGTGGATTTTTCGCTGCCGAAGAAATCCTTCTCACTCATGTGTCCCACGCGAGTTTTGGAGCCCGAGGCAGGCCAATCTTTCATCATTTTGTGAGGGTTATTTTGGGCATTGCGTTTTACGGAGGCTGCGGCACGACGGTCGGCATTGCCCTCACGCAGCACCGGATTCACTGCCGAACCCAGGACCTTGGCGAAACGGGCCTTGAGAGCCTTTTCATCTTCGTTCTTCGGCTCTTCGGGATAATCCGGAACGTCGTAGCCCTGCTTCTGCAATTCGGCGATGGCGTCCTGAAGTTGGGGTACCGTGGCGCTGATGTTGGGCAGCTTGATGATATTGGCGTGGGGATCCTGAGTCAACTCACCCAGCTGGGCGAGATAGTCCGGAACCTGTTTTTCGGGGGCGAGGCGCTCGGGAAAGAGGGCGAGGATGCGGCCGGTGAGGGAGATGTCGGCCACTTCTATATCGACGCCGCAGCCCTTGCTATAGGCCTTCAGGATCGGAAGCAGCGAGTAGCTGGCCAGAGCCGGTGCCTCGTCGATCTTCGTCCAGTGAATCTTCGCGTTAGCCATCTCGTCTCCTAGACTGGAAATTGAAAAGCCCTCTGAATCAGGATTTGACCCATCGAAAAAGCTTCAAGAGAACAGGTTTCGCAAGCGGGGAGCGAACGTTTACGGGGAGATTCTCCCACTCTCAGGAATGTGATCCGCTCAGGGTTTTGCCGGCCAGGATCCTGCCGTTCTTCGTGAGATGAAGATGCTCACCTTTTCGCTCGATGAGCTTGCGCTGCCGGGCTCCCTCGACAATTCGCTCGGTGAACTCGGGGGTCCATCCCACGTGCTTGCCGTGCAGGTGATCCACTCGCGATTCTGCTTCTTCCTCGGGTTCGCCTTCATGTTGCAACAAGTGGATGGCGAGCATTAGTTCGGCGAACTCCAGGCGCTGGCGGCGACGACGGTTCACTTCGGCGAGTAATCCGCGCCTAGGAGCAAGCAGGAAGATAAACGTGAACACCACGCCTACGCCCACGGCCATGGATCCTGCGATGGAAGCGTCGAGAAAAATGGCCATGCCGAAACCCAATGCCGCCGAAATCATGCCCAGCAGAACCGAAAGAAGAAGCAGCAGGCTGAGGCGATCGGTGAGCAGATATGCCGCCGCGGCCGGCCCAACCATGAAGGCCACCACCAGTATTAATCCCACGGCGTCGAAAGCGCCTACCGTGGTCACCGAGACAAGGGTCATGAGACCATAGTGAATGATTGCTGGTGCCAGGCCCAGCGAGGCGGCCAGCGCCGCATCGAAGGTGGCAAGTTTAAGCTCCTTGAAGAAGGTGAGCACGGCGATAAGATTGATCAGCGTGATGCCGCCCATGAGCCACAGGTGCCTGGCCCCCAAATCTACTCCGCCCACTTCGAAACGGTCGAAAGGGGCGAAGGCGAGTTCGCCGAGAAGCACGGCGTCCACATCCAGGTGAACGTTTCCGGCGTAGCGCGTGATCATTACGATGCCCAACGAGAACAGGGCGGGAAAGACCAGACCCATGGCGGCGTCTTCTTTCAGACGTCCGCTGCGCGTGAGCAATTCAACCATGGCGACGGTGAGTACACCGGTGAGCGCCGCGCCGATGATGAGCCAGGGCGATGAAAGATCGCCGGTGAGGAAAAAGGCGATGACGATTCCCGGCAAGATGGCGTGACTGATGGCATCCGAGAGCATGGCCATGCGGCGAAGCATGAGGAAGACACCCACTAAGGAACATGCAGCCGCGGTGAGCATGGCGATGGCGAGAATTTCAATCTGCGGCACACTCATGACGATCCCTCAACCAAATCGCGAGCTCGATCGAGGCCTGAAGGTGTCAGTCGCCAATATCCTTGTGAATCGGAATCAACCAAACCTCGCTCGGCCAGTTTGG
>JACNKJ010000329.1 GCA_014382085.1 bacterium | reverse complement strand
CGGAATTTCGGGGTCGAAAAATTCCGCCGACCGCTCGTCGAAATAGTGTCGGATGGTATAGGTGGGGGCGACCACGGCCGGCACGCCCAAGATGGCGTACTCCAGCAATTTGGTCGGAAGCATGTAGCGAGTACTCCCATCGGGCCTGCTGGGAATCACGGCGAGGTCCGCCTGTCGGATAAGCGGAGGTAGTTCCTCCACCGGCACGAATCCGTCGGAGAAGTGCACCTTGTCTACGATGCCGAGTTCAGTGCGCAGGCGTATGAGTTCATCCAGATGATCGCCTTCGCCGATAATATCAAGCCTCAGTCCGGGGATGGCCTCACCAATTTCGGCAACAGCACGAAGAGCGATGTCCAGTCCCAAACGATGGGCGATGGTGCCGTGATTGATGAGTCTGAATCCACCGTCCTGGCTGCCTTTGGCCAAGTCCTCGCGATTGAAAATACGTGAGTCGGGAAGATTGAGAAGGACCTCGATCTTCTCCGCGTTGATACCATGCTCAATGAGAGCTTCCTTCTTGGTATGCTCACTTGTCAGTACTCGAGTGGCCAGGGCCGCACTGATTCGCTCCTGAAACCTCAGAAGGCGAATCATGGGATGAGAGGGCCCCACCTCGAACTTCCCCTGATAGAGTTCGGGCATGACATCGTGGATATCGAGAATGAGCGGGCAGCCCAGGGCGCGGGTCCAGAGCCCCGTGAAGGCCATGAAGTCGGGCATATTGTTGGTATGGACCAGATCGAAGCTTCGGCGAAGGTGATCCACGGTTAAAGTGAACTGAGCGAGTAGCAAGAAAAGCAGATAGCTGCCCATATAGAGAACGCTATTGCCCCCCCGATATCGGGCCATGGGCAAATGGCGAACTTCTACCTCGCGAATACGTTGTCTGGAAGGCTCTCCGGGCTTGCGCAGGCAGTAAAAAATGACTTCATCACCGCGCGAAGCTAGGGCTTCGGCCTCCCGCTGGACACGTGGGTCCGAGGAGTAGTATGTGTAGGCGACCATCGCAATGCGCGACATTCTATGTTTCCTCCTGCCACAAGCTAACAGTTGGCGAAGAAATGCGTCAACGAAAGCTGACTGGCACTGTGGCTGCATGGGCAAGGATCGTGTCAGGTGGCGAGAGGTGTCTCTCGCTAGGATGGGAAATCCCGGGAAAGCCTTAGTACGGCTAGGAAATCGGGGGGCAAAGGTCCGAAAAGCGGAGCTTCCGGTCCTCCAAGTCGAAGGGAAGAATTGACCGATGAGTGTGCCATTTCTTGACTTGAGAACCCAGTACCAGAGTCTCAAAAACGAAATCCTCCCCGAAATTGAAGCCTTGATGAGTCAGGCCGCTTTTGTCGGTGGACCTGCTTTGCGCGAGTTCGAGGAAGATTTCGCCAAGTACTGTGGTGCCGCCCATGCGGTGGGTGTGGGCAACGGCACGGACGCCTTGCAGATCGCATTCCGCGCCGCCGGTATCGGCGAGGGCGACGAGGTGATTACCGCGGCGAACACTTTTGTCGCCACGGTGGAGGCCATCGTACTGGCCGGCGCACGTCCGGTTCTCGTGGACATGGATCCGCGCACCTATCACATGGACATCAGCCGTCTGGAAGAGGCCATCAGCCCCAAGACCAAGGCCATTGTTCCAGTGCATCTTTATGGTGATCCCGTCGACATGGATCCCGTTTTGGAAATCGCCGAACGCCGGGGCGTGATGGTGATCGAAGACTCCGCTCAGGCCCATGGCGCCACCTACAAAGGCCGCACCTGCGGATCCATGGGGGCCTTGTCCGGATTCAGTTTCTACCCCGGCAAGAACCTCGGCGCCTATGGCGATGGTGGAGCGGTGACCACGCAAAGTGAGGAATTGGCTCAGAAGATTCGGCAGATCGGCGATCATGGGAGCCTCAAAAAGTACGTGCACGAAGTGTTGGGCACCAACAGTCGTCTCGATGCCATTCAGGCCAAGATTCTGAGGATCAAGCTCGGTCATCTCGATAGCTGGAATGATGGCCGCCGACGCGCCGCCGCCGGCTATCGCGAACGCCTGGGTTCTCATGAAGCTCTACAACTTCCCATGGAGCGAGAGGGTCACGTGCCCGTCTATCACCTATATGTGATTCGCTCGGCGAAGGTGGCGGCTATTGATGCCGCGCTCAAGGAAGCAGGCATCGGCTTCGGATATCATTATCCGAAACCCGTCCACCTGCAGCCACCATTCTCGCAGCTCGGATATGCCCTGGGCGACCTTCCCGAGGCGGAGCGTGGAGCCGAAGAGATCCTGAGCCTGCCCATGTTCCCGGAGCTTAGGGACTCTCAATTGGATCAGGTTTGCGAGGTCGTGGCATCGGCTCTATAAGCTGGCTTACAAAAGCCGCTCAAGAGCTCTTTACGGATTGTTGCAGTTCTGATAGACTATCAAGTGTCATAACAAATGGAGGTCTTCCAGGACACCTTTGCTAATGCGTTGACAACGGCGCTCCAGCGCCATCGATTGACAACATGGTAGCACGGAAAGATCGTGTAACCTCAAGCGACAGGGTCGGTTATGGCACCCCAGGGCACTCTTGTGGAACAAACCGTTCAGGATTCCAGAATCCTGAGGGTTGGGACCGAGTTAGAGGACATCAGCTCCCAGGATGATCTTGTTCAGTTTCCCGTGCGCGATTCGCTGATCTATCGATTCAGCAAGCGGGCATTGGATATCCTGTTCAGTCTCACCGGTATCCTCATGTTTCTTCCCCTGATGATCCCCTTGGCTATTCTGGTCAGACTGGAAAGCCCCGGCTCCATCATCTTTCGGCAGATTCGTGTGGGAAGGAATCGCCGCCATTTTGTTTGCTACAAGTTCCGATCCATGGTAAGTGAGGCCGAAGACCTTAAAGATGGCTTGGCTTCGGAGAACGAGGCGTCCGGCGCCATGTTCAAGATCCAGAACGATCCTCGAATCACGCAGCTCGGCAGTTTCATGCGCCGCAGCAGCCTGGATGAACTTCCTCAGCTTTTCAATGTGCTGAAAGGGGACATGAGTATCGTGGGCCCCAGACCCCAGATTCCCTCTGAGGTTGAACAGTACGAACCCTGGCATTACCGTCGCTTGGAAGTGCAGCCGGGGATCACCTGCCTATGGCAGATTTCAGGACGAAGCTCCATTGGATTCAACGAATGGATGAGGTTGGATTCGGATTACGTCCAACACCGTGGCTTCTTCTACGACTTAAAGATCATCCTTCTAACCCTTCCGGCCATCATCGCGCGGCGAGGTGCCTACTA
>JACNKJ010000282.1 GCA_014382085.1 bacterium | reverse complement strand
GGCGAAGAGTTTGGGAAGGGTCGCGGCGATGGGTTCGCTTACGGGTGCTCGAGTGACGTAGGAGTTACCCAGGTCGCGGCGAAGGAGCCCCCCGAGAAAGTGCCCGTAGCGCAGAAGAGGTGGATCGTCCAGGTGAAGCGCGGCGCGTAGCTCGGCAAGGAGGGTGTCGTGGTAGCGCTCACCGGCCACCGCCTGCACAGGATCACCGGGCACCACATATAGCAAGAGGAAGCTCAGGAAGGTCACCCCGAGCAGCACGGGCAAAGCCCCGAGCAATCTACGGGCGATGAGAATCGGCATGTCGCAGCTCGAGGTAATCCTGACCGTTGAAGATCAAGGGCGGCTGGTAGCCTGAAATGCCGGGCCTCAGCACCTGAAGGCTCACCGGATGCCAAAGCCAGATCCAGGGCGCTTTGTTGTAGATGACCTCATTAAGGCGATCCACCAGATCGTCGCGGGATGATCCTTCGGGAAGGTGGCTCAGTTCGTCCAGCAGCAGGTCTACGTATTCGTCGTCGAAGCTCGCGCGGTTACCCCCACCACCGCGATTGGCGGAGTGAAAGGTGGGCACCAGAAAGTTTTCGGCATCGGGATAATCGGCCAGCCAATCCATGACGAAGGCGTCGGCTCTTCCGCTATTCACGGCATCTTTAAAGGCGCCCCAATCCCGCACGACAATCTTCACCCGCACTCCCACCTCGGCCAGGTATGCCTGAACGGCTTCAAGCAGACGACTCACCTCGGGGTTTTCTTTTTGCCAAATCTCGAGTTCGAAGCCCTCGGCGTAACCGGCTTCAGCCAGCAATGCCTTGGCGCGATCGGGACCGTAGCGAAATTGGTCGGCCGGAGTGCTCCCGCGTAAAGAGGGCGGCACCGGACCCAGAGAGGCTCGGGCTGATGCGCCGCGCAGAGTGCGCAGCAGGGCTTTCTGATCCACTGCCCAATTGAGCGCTTGGCGAACCCGCAAATCTTTCAGTGGTCCCTTGGCGGTGTTTAGACCCAAGTAGCTTACCGACAGTTCGTCCCGCCGCAGAATACTCGGCGCCCACTCACTATTCAGCCAATGGCCGATTTCGGCCTGGGGCAGGGTGAGCAGATCCAAATTGCCCACTTCGAATTCCGCGACCGCGGTGAAAGGCTGCGGAATGATGCGAAAGGACAGATTCTTAAAAGCCCCTTCGGGCAAGTCGCCCCGCCGTTCCAATAGAAAACGATCCCCCCGTTTCCACACGCTGAGGCGCCAAGGGCCGCCGGCCACAGGTAATCGACCGCGACGAGCTGGGCGTCCTTCTTCATCCATGGGATAGATTCGCGCGGCGGGCATGGCCAAAAGACCCAGGAATGGACTGAAGGGTTCACGAAGTCTCAGGATTAGGGTGCTGTCATTGGGCGCGAACAGGCCTGGCAATTCGTCGCTCTCTCCCGAGGTAAAGCCCTTCGCACCCAGCAGTTCAGAAAGAACCCAACGCCTAGGAGATGGATGGTCGGGATCTAAAAGCCGCCTGAAACAGGCCGCTGTGGCGAAGGCGCCTGCAGGCGAGCCGTCGTCGAAGAATCGATCTGTGTGCAGATGGAAACTATAGAGCCGTCCGTCTTCGTTTAGGGTCCAGCTTTTAACAAGATCAGGCTGGGCTTTGCCATTCACGTCGAAACGGAAGAGTGCTGGATAGATTAGGGAAACCAGAGTCCCCGAAGCCTTGTCCACGGCGAATGCGGGATCCAGGTTTTGAGCCTCCTCGCCCAGGTAGGCCCTGAAAGTGCTCGGATCGGGTCCCGATCGGGAGCAGGCTGCCAGTACGAGTAGGGCGAGGAAAAATCCGCGCCTCACTGGCTCCACCTCTCCACCAATTCATAGTCGCCCTGACCGTGACGATCTTCGAAAACGAAGACCAATCCGTTTGCATAGCTCCAGATTTCGCGGGCCCTGAAGCTGGCATCCTCGTTGATCTGATCCACTTGTGAAGGCGCGCCGTATTCCAGATAGACGCGACCGCGGTCGCTGCGCCAGCCGGGAACCCAGCTGGTGCCGAAGTTGCGCCCCACGTAGTCGAGATCTTGGAAGAAAGACTCCATGGCTGGATTTCCCTCACCACGATCACTGTCGCGCCGCTCCCAAAATTCCAGATACACACCCCGGCGACGTCCTTCTTCGGCGGATTCCATAAGTTCGAGTTCATCGGCGTCGGCCAGATAGGAGAGGAGATCCAGTGTCTGATTCCAATCCCGTCCAAAGGCCGGCGGCCCCAGCCCAACTTCCAGGCGGCCATTTACTTCCTGAGATTCACCTTCACGAAGAACGCTGAGCCGCAGTTGATGCGGGCCCATGGACAGATCCTCTAGAGGAAGCTTGAAACTGATTTGCCGCGTACCGGCATGGCCCGACAGCATGCGCCTTTCATAGTGAACCATGCGGCCGTCCCGCTGCTCGAGCATGAGTATGGCCTCCAGCGAATCGCTAGGCTCCCACACTTTCAGCTCGGCATGGACCTTCAAATGGCGAGCGAAGCCATCCAGGAAAAGGCTGCGACGGGGCGGGATACTCCAAGGATCGTTAAAACCGAAGGGTGGCGTGATGGGCTTAACACCAGTGGGCTCGAAATGCGGACCCTGCAGGAAGTAGCCGCGGCTCCCGGGAAGGGGCAGGTTAAGTGGGAAGGTTTCTCGCCAGGGCAAATAGGGACCCCGCCCGTAGATGAGCACCTCGACATCGAACTTGCCCGCACTGAGTTCGATTTCATATTCGGATTCGAAGCGCAGATCCGGATTTCGTACGGCTTCGTAGCTTTCGCGCAGGATCTTCTCGCGGAAGACCACCTGCCGCTCAACTTTGGTTTCGCGATCTCGGAGAGTGGCGGCCAATCGCAGGTTGGCGCGATAGAGGCCGTCCTCCCTGCGAAAAACCAGGTGGCTAATGGGAACGCTGAATTTGAGTGTGAGAAGAGCGGATTCATCTTCGCGAAAATCCAGGTGAGGATCCAAGCGAGTACCGTGAGGAAGTGGCTCGGGCCGCACCGCAAGCGCCGTGCAGGCAAGGAGCAAGACTAGTATCGATACTGCCGCAACTCTGTTCATGCCATCCTTTCGCGAGTGCGGAGTATAGAATCAGCTCCCCTATTCCCGCAAGCGATGGCTGCAGAGACTAGTTCCGCCGCTCGTCGCTCTCGATCTTTCCGTCCAGAAGGCGGATGGTGCGGTGGGCATGATCGGCGATGAAGGATTCATGCGTAACCAGAATGACCGTCTGGCCCTCTTTGTGAAGTT
>JACNKJ010000101.1 GCA_014382085.1 bacterium | reverse complement strand
CCCCGCGCCCAGAGATCCTCGCGATAGAGAACCAGATGCCCCTCGCTCCTAGCCCGGTCGACAATTTCACCCCCGAGCATTTTGCGAACCGCGCTTCGCAGGCTTCCCTCGCGATCGGTGCGCACCATCACAAGGATGTTCTTCCGGTCGCGATTCCCCGCCAGATTTTTGCCCTCCCGGAGAAAGACGTTGAATTCGTTCTCATCTTCGAATGTGTATCGAATGGTATGGCTGAGTTGTTCGGTGAAGATGCGCAGGGCGGGATCGAAACGTCCTGATTCCGTGAACAGGTAGATATCCGAATAGGGTCCCACGGCGGGAATGAGCCGCTGTTCTCCGCATCCGCCGATTACTAGGGCGAGGAGGAGAATGGCGCCCGCAAAAATGCGGGCAAAGAAAATCCGCTCCGGTCGTCTCATGCTGGCAGCATAGAAGAGAGGCCGGAGCGGGTCAAACCATCAAATTAGTCGAGGTCCTGCCCGGGTAGGCTATCGGCTGGGCTCGCCACCTGGGGACGCTCGTGATCAATCTCGGTGCCCTGGGGAAGGCCGCCGCTCTGATCCAGAACGGGCATGACGCTTCCGTGGCCAGGCTCCACCCAACCGGGGCGACCCTGGCGAGTGTTCTCCACGCTTCCTGTCGCCGCCTCGGTGCCCATGAATTCGGGACCTGCGCCGCCAAATTGGCTCTGGTACCAGAAAGTCCCGCCGGTTACGACAACGAGCAGAGCCGCCGCAGCGGATAGGCCAAAGCGCCAAATGTCACGGCGGTCGCCACTTTCATCGTAGCGGATCGTCTCGCGCTGAGCCATGGCCACCTGAAGCTTCCGGCGCAGATTCCACTCGAAATTATCAGAGGGACGATCCATGCCTTCGTCCGTGAGCATGGCCAGGCCGGTCTTCAAGTCATCGAGATATGCCGAGCAGTCATCACAGCGTTCCAGGTGTTCATTGAGTTTCGACTGCCCTGATGGATCCAGACGCTCATCGAGAAAAAGTGAGATCTGCTCCTTGGCATGTTTGCAGTTCATGCAGGGGTCCTCCTAAACCAAGGTGTCGGCATCAGTGCCGAAGCTAGCAACCCAATTCTCGCGAAAATGCGAGCGGGCGCGATTGATGCGGCTACGCACAGTCCCGATCTTCAGTCCCGTCGCCGCTGATATTTCCTCGTAGCTGAGATCCCCGTACTCCCGCAGCAGGAAAGGCTCGCGATAGTGCTCAGGGATTTTGGTGACGATCTCAGCCACCCTCGTCTTCATTTCCGTGTTGCGCACATCCCGGTCGGGCTGATGCCCCTTATCCGGAAGCTCCATCTCAACCTTCTCACCATCCGCCCGGCCGACCATGGGGATGCGACCGATGGGACTGCGTTTCTTACGGCGCATGTGGTTGCGCACCAGATTTAAGCCGATGGTATAAAGCCAAGTTGAGAATCTCGCGATCGTGCGATACTTGTCCGCGTGAATGTAGGCGCGCACGAATGTATCCTGGGCGATCTCCTCGGCCAGATCGGGGTCGCGCACCATCTTCAGGATAAAATTGAAGAGGCGGTCCTTGTAGCGAAACACGAGCTGATCGAAGGCTTGCTTCTGACCCTCTTGAACTAGAAGGATCAGGTCCTCATCGCTCAGACGCTCTTGGGGATGGATGGCCATCCGTTTCTCCTGCATGGGTCCTCCAGTGGCTGTGCCTGCCGGTCTACTCAGGCATTCCCGGGAAGTTCCCACGAAATAGTGCCTATCTTGCTGGCGGGGAGTCGTTTTCAAGCATTGGCAACAATTCGCCCTCTCCGCCTATTTCTGAAAGAACAGATCCTGGGGCTCAAAGCTCATTTCTTTAGGACGTTTGGTCACCAAACTAAAGCGACCGCCATCTTCCAAACGGATATCCAGGCGAATTCGCCGCCCCGACAATTGAGATTCCCAGCTGCAATCTAAAAGCCCCTGGGAAGATCGCCAAATCAGACGATGCGCCTTGCTCCCACTTCTGAGCAGCTGGGCTGAATCACCGCCCAGTTTTCCCGTCTCGGAAACCCACCCTCGGTCCACACCACCTTGGACATCGGTGAAATAGACTTCCAGCCCCTGCCCCATGAAGAAGGCTTGTAGGAAACCGGGTCCCATATCGACGATGGGCCTTAGAAAGCGGCTATCGGGATCCAGGGGAGAGGCCACACCCTCGGGTTCGGTCCAACCGAGAACTTGCCCCCCATCGAAGAGCAAGACCTGCGCCTCGGGCAAGAGAGGGAGGGATGGCCAGGTCCAGCGCAGAGCGGCAAGCTTGGGATGGAGTATGCGGAGTTCGAGTTTTCCGGATCGTTGGCCAAGCCCCTGGGCAAAGCTCCATCGAGATTGGAAACGCAGAGAAGCCTCCGGATCGGAGGCCATGCAAGGGGTATTGAGGGATAGAAGTAGAAGAACGCCGGGAACGAGAGCTAGGCTAAGCCTAACGATCTTTGTCCTCCGCGTCGTTTTCGTCGCCACCGGTGATTTCCTTTTTCCCTTTGAGCCCTTGCTGAAATTCACGAACGCCTGAGCCGAGGCCGCGCGCCAATTCCGGAATCTTGCGGCCGCCGAACAGGAGCAGCAAAGCCAGGACGAGTAGGATAAGTTCCCAGTGACCGATCATCGCGAACATAGGACCCCCCGTTGGTTCAGCAAGACGATAGCGCATGGCGCAGGGAAGTCAAGGATTCTGAAGCGGTGGTCCGGATCTAGTAGAGAGTTTTCAGGATACTGAAGGTAGTTACCTCAGTAGCGCTCTCATCGGCGCATGGCCCATAGGCCCCGATAAGCCCGCAACCATCGCTATTGGCCGGAAGGCACTGGGAATAGTCTTCCAAGCGCAGATCGCCGCCCTCCAGATCGCAGAAGGAAGCGTCACCTGGAACGTGGCCACCCCCATCGATGCCACAGAAATCGCCATTGTTACAGCTCAAATAAGGCTCGGCGTTCTCGCCACATCGAAGGCGCTCGAGAATGCAATTCTGAAACGTGGGTGAGGCATTCTTCATGTAGATGGATGCGTTTCCGCAGCAAAGGCTGGTGCCGGCAAAGGTGCAGTTCTCGAAACGTTGTCCCTCACCCAGGGGGCCATCGCCCTCGATGAAGAAAGCCGCGCCGTCGGCGCCCCAGCTGTAGTTCAAGTAGAAGACGCAATGGTATGCCTCGATGTCCACGCTGCGGGCAAAGACGGCGCCGCCTTCCAACATGGAGCCCCAGCCCCAGATTTCCACATGGTCGCGTCTTAGTCTGGCATTCTCC
>JACNKJ010000159.1 GCA_014382085.1 bacterium | reverse complement strand
TCCCGAAACCAACATGATTCAAATCCGAGCTCGTGACGCAGATCCGGATACGGCGCTCATCATCGCCAATGTTTATGCCAAGGCTTTCTACGACGAGTACAAGCGTATTCATCTCCCCGAATTCGGCAGGGAATTCGTGCAGCGAAATATCGCACAATTGGAAGAGCGCATCAAAAAGGCTAATGATGCGAAAGCGAAGTTGGAATCCGATGAGTTGCTCTTCGACACAAGATCCGTAACGACACGTTTAGCTGAGAATAAGGCCATCTTTGAGCGCCAGCTGACGGATATCCAGATTAAGCGGAAGACTCTTGAAAACCAGATCAATCGGAACAAAGCGCTGCTTGAAAACGGAGGCGGCGAATTGGTACCGTCCATCGAGCTCCGCACTGACCTTCTGGCAGAACGCTATGAAAACCGCTCGGCCGATCTCGAAATCGCACTCTCGGAAATGCAATCCAAGTACATGCCCGATCATCCTCTGGTCCTTGCAAAATTCGAAGAGATCACGGATGTGAAGAGGCAGAAGCGTTCCGCCTTTGACTTGAGCATCGAGACCAGCGAGCAGAAACTAATCGGCCTGAGAGAATCCGAGGTAATTCTGGCTGATACCGTGCGGGAACTGGAAGACCGAATGCGGGAAATCCCTAAGTTTACCAGCGACATCGATTACTATCAGGAGTTCCTGGACATGCAGTGGAACCTCTATGCTCGCCTGACAACCAAATTCAACGACAAGCTCGTGGACGAAGAATTCACCATCATGGACAAGAAGCTCGTGAAACTTGGCGAGCCCATGATCAGTGATCTTGAAGGTGTGACGCCCCCGGTCGTTTACATCCTCGTGGCTCCCATTTTCGCATTCGTTCTGGCGATATCCGCAGCGTTCATGGTTGAGGCCACCGGTCAGAGCTTCCAGAAGCCGGCCGATATCGAAAACTACACGGGTCTGCCCGTTTACGCGACTTTCCGAAAGATCTAGGGGGAGAGAATGAAGGAGTTCGTGCTGACGCCACAAAAAGAGGACGGACCTTCCGTCCCTCATTTCCGGCGTGAAATACTGGCGGATATGGAAGCCCTATTTGCGACCCTTGGGCCGTATCTCAAAGATAGACGTCCTTTCATATACATTTCCTCCACGGAGCGCGGTGAGGGAGCAAGTACCATCGCAAAGGCTTTCGCCTACTATATCGCTTTACGCGAGGGCGAGGATTGCCTGTATGTGGATGGGAACATTTCCAATCCCGCTATTACTCCGAGCAGCGAAATGCCAGACCTAGGGCTGGCCGAATATCTTCGGGGTGAAGACGACTTTCGCCTGCTGCCCTTCAGCACAGAATTGCCCGGTCTTTCGGCAGTGCATACCGGCGAAGTGAAGCAGCACTATGTGGCTCTATCCCCGGAAAGAGCTCGCCAATTCAGAGACGATGCCACGCGCGATTTTCGTGCGGTGGTCTTCGATGGCCAGCCGGGTTTCGGTAAGTACCCCGAAATTTGGGCGGGTTTGGCCGATGCCGTTTTAGTTGTTACGGCATATCGCTCGACCAAGGAGAGTGTCATCACCCGAATGACGACCGGTATGAATAACGCGGGGATCCCCATCACGGGGCTCATCTTCAATAAGAAGAGATACCCCGTACCCGAATTCATCTATCGCCGAATCTGATCGGATCCGGCATGCCGAGTATCCTTACAGGAAACCAACCCATCCACAAACGATTGGGGGGCGCTACGCCCTTCAATCCGATAATTCTCATGTCCATGTTCCTCGGGGGACTGATCGGGGTAACCTTCTTCGGCGGCGAGTGGATTCCTATTCTCGTTGTTACCATGCTCCCCTTTTTGTTCTATGCGATCGTGCGAAGCAGCATGCTGGTGTTCCTGATTTGGATTGGTGCGACACCCATTCTCTCGAACTTCGTGGCCGTGAACATGGGTGCGGGTATTCCGGACATCACCATCAATAGGATTGCGGCGAGCATTCTATTCTTCGTACTTGTGGTGCAGGTCGCAACGGGTGCGAAGAAGTACCAGAAAGTGGATGTGGCCGAGTGGTTGATGGTGGTCATCGTGCTGCTCATGTTACCCGGAATTCTGAACGGGCATCGTCCCATTCAGGCGGCCCAGCAGATTTTCGATTCCATCATCACACCCTTCATCGTGTATACACTCGCGCGAAATCTGATCACCTCGCGCGAACAGGTCCGGCCGCTGCTTTGGACTATTGGAATCGTGACACTCTATTCTGCGTCTTTCGGATTCTATGAACACTTCACAGAGCACAGCCTCTTTACGGCCAGTGGTATGCTGAACTGGCAGGAAACAGGAATCCAGGATCGAATCCAGGGTCCCTTCCCCAGTCCCTCGGCCCTGGGAACGGTGATGGTGGGGGGAGTTGTATTCTTCCTCTACATGTTCATCAACGACCGTCGCTTCATGGTTAGGTTGTTCGCGACAGTCGTACTAATCATTCACAGTACTACCATTTTTTGGAGCTATCGTCGTTCGGTGTGGATGGGATTCGCCACAACGATATTCTTCCTCACCATACTCGAAAAACGGGTGAGAACCATAGTTCTTTGGGTGGCACTGTTTACTGTGACCTTCCTTGCCCTGAACTGGGGGCCAATCACCGAAAGTGAAGTCTACCAGGTCAGGTTTGCCAATGTGCGAACTGTAAATGACAGGTGGGTTATCTGGTTGACAAGTTGGGAGATCATCAAGAACTACCCGCTCTTCGGCTGCGGTTTCGGAAACTTCGGTCTTTATTACGATAAGTTCTTCACCTTCTTCGGCAATACGGTGACAACGAGTTACGCCCACAACATCGCCTCAACGCACAACAGCTATATCCGCTGGTGGGTGGAAGGCGGCCCCATGGTAACCCTGGCCTACTTAGCTTTGTTGGGGGTTTTCATCAAGAGGCTCATCTCGTATGTAACGGGGAGGGTCAAACACGCATTTGTGGGACGCACCGAGGTGATGGTTTTCCTCGGCTTGTTCACGACTCAGTATGTGCAGGCCTTGACCACCGATATGGTCTTCTATACGAAGTATCCGGGTATCCTGGTTTTCCTCTTGGCGGGCGTGTTGTCCCACTCCAGAGAGTTACCCAAGCCCAAGCCCATCAGACCCGTTACGGCGGGACAGGCCTCTCCCGGCAAAGCATGAGGATCGCGGTTCTCGCACCCTTCGCCCACGCCGCCTTCATTCCTGGATGGGAGGGCCGGATAACCGGTGGCGCAGAATTTCAATTGCGGTCTTTGGGCG
>JACNKJ010000381.1 GCA_014382085.1 bacterium | reverse complement strand
GGCGACCACTGGATCTGGATGAGCTTCGACCCGGTACACAAGATCATTCCGGCCAGTTCCTTCTGCGAATTCGGCGTGATCAAGCTGGAGGTAGACAAGGACGCGCGGGTCATCAACCCTGGATCGGGAGTCGTGCGCTCCTTTACGGAGGTCCACGAGGATCGATCCGGGCATCTCTTGGATAAGCCGATTTACGTGGCGCAGGTGGTCTTCCCCGGCACGGTGGGAAGCATCTTCGGCCTTGTGGAATTGGCCAAGGGCGAGCATCTTGAAATCGGAACGCCGGTTCAGTTGGTTAAGACCAGCAAAGTCGGCCCCGAGCACATCAAGTTCAAGCTCAAGACCAGCAAGAAATAGACGCCCTGAGCGAAGCACTTTTGGCGTCTTCCGATTTCGCCCTCTCCCGGAAACGGGGAGGGCGTTTCGGTTTTCGGTCGCCAGTCGCCAGTCGCCAGTCGCCAGTCGCCAGTCGCCAGCTAGGAAGTTTTGACCTTGGCGACTTCGATGCCAAGCAATATTCCCAGCAGTGCCTGTGTCGCTTCCTTCCCCGGCACGGCGAAGTCGGGGTTCAGGTCGGGATCCTCATTCTGCCCAGGCACTTTGTTGGGAAGCCCCACACAGGCGGGGCAACCATCTTCACAGGCGCAGGACTCGAGCATTTCCAGGCAAGCCGTCAGCACGCTTTCGAGATCGTCGAAGCCCACGCGACTGTAACCGAGCCCTCCGTGAAAGCGATCGTAAACGAAGAGCGCCGTGGTGCCGAGATTGCTGGCGTCGACCACGCCGCCCAGGTCTGCACGATCGCACATGGCGAAGAAGGGTAGGGCGGAAAGAATCAGATTTTTGAGCCCGGCCAGCGCTTCGTGCAGCTTGTGGCCGCCCGCCTTGAGCGCCTTGTGGGAATCTTCTGTAAGCGCGATCCAAAACGCGCGGGTTTCCAAATGATGCCAAGGCAGGTCGAGCTTGCCCCAGCCCAGTGAGTCGAGACTCCCGAACTTCACCTTCTTGAAGGCGAAGGTGGTCTTGCTCACGGTGACATCTCCGAAACCGAGCTGAAGCGTTTCGTTCACGGCATCGCCCGGCGTCACGGCCACCGATTCCTGCGCTTCGTCCAAACGAATCTTTTGCTCGGTAATGGGCTGCGTGTAGTAGTCCACGCCGCGCTGCTCAACGAAGGCCACCTTCTGATCCAAATCCAACTCGCGCACGAAGTAGGTTTCGCCTTCGTGCAGGTAGATGGCCTCGGGATAAACAAGCTGGCAGGCGCCGAGAAGATCCACATTGCCGATCACCGTTTCGCCGGGAAGCTGCACGATGCTCACCGTGTCGAGCACGCTTTGCCGCAGGTTCACATCGCCGGCGGGATAACCGTTGGACGAGAAAAAGGTCTGGTCGCCGGCCTTTCGCAGTTCGCCCCGCTGCTCGAGAATATCCACAATGCCACCGGTAAGGTCGCCGAAGAGCTCCGTGTCGCCATCGACCAGGGGAAGTTCATAGGCCGCACAGCGAAGCTGGGGCAATAGAATGAAAGGATTGGAGTGGTCGATCACCGCCTTTTCCGGATTCTGCCTGAAGAAAAACTCCGGCCGCCGCATGAGATACTGTTCCACCGGATCGTTATGCGCCACCAGCACGGCGCAGCTTTCGCGCTCGCCACGACCCGCGCGCCCCGCCTGCTGCCATGCGCTGGCCACGGTGGGCGGTAACCCCACGAGAAGCGCCGCATCCAGTCCGCCGATGTCGATGCCAAGTTCAAGCGCGTTGGTGCTGGACACGGCCATGAGCTCGTTACTAAATAGCTGCCGTTCGATCTCGCGTCGTTCTTCGGGAAGGTAGCCTCCGCGATAAGCGCGAATCTTGGGAGCCAGGTGCGGTGCCTCGCGCTCTAAAGTATCGCGCGCATAGCGATAGATTAGTTCACTGGACACCTTGGTCTTGCTGAAGCAGATGGTTTGTCGCCCCTGCTTCACAAGATCGCAAAGGATATCCTTGGCCTCGCCGTTGGCGCTGCGCCGCTCGCCGCCCTTGGCGTCCAGGCGGGGCGGATTCCAAAACACGAAGAGCTTCTCGCCGCGGGGGCTGCCGTCTTCGTCTACCAAGGTGGCCGGCTCACCGAAAATCCGTTCGGCCAATTCCTTGGGATTGCCGATGGTCGCACTCGACGCAATGAAAATGGGATCGCTTCCATAGTGTGCGCAGATGCGGCGCAGGCGTCTCATCACCGCCGCCACATTGCTGCCGAAGATTCCGCGGTAGCTATGAATTTCATCGAGCACCACATAGCGCAGGTTCATGAAGAAGCGCGCCCATCGCGTGTGGCTGGGCAGGATGCCCGCGTGGAACATGTCGGGGTTGGTGAGTATGAGCCGCCCCTCCATGCGCAGCTTGCGGCGAGTGTGCGTGCTGGTGTCGCCATCGTAAGTACCCGAAATGAACCGGCCCAATTCGGGCAAGGCTTCCGCCAGGCGTTGGGCGCCCTTGAGTTGATCTTGGGCGAGGGCTTTGGTGGGAAAGAGGTAGAAGGCTGTTGCCTGATCGTCCTCCAATAGCGTTTCAAAAACAGGCAGGTTGTAGCAAAGGGTTTTACCACTGGCCGTTCCGGTTACCACCACCACGTTTTCACCGCGACGAGCGGCATCGAGAGAGGATGCCTGATGCAGATACAACTCCTCCACTCCACCCTCGGCCACCGCCGCGCGAAGGCTTTCGGGAATTTCTTTTTCGGGCCGAGCGAATCGCGATTCCCGCGCGGGAATACGCTCCATGTGCGCCAGGGAATCTTCGCGACCGGGAATGGATGCCTGAGCACGAAAGAAATCTTCCAGGCTGGTTCCCTTGCGAATTTCCCCCGCCCGGCGCATGGCCCGACTGCTGGCGTGCACCGCTTCGTTTTCGGGAGCATAGGGTCCATGAGGTGCGGGGCGAGCATCCTCGCCGGCGCTGGCGCGCCGGGAGTTGCCAGTCCCCAGTCGCCAGTCCCCAGCCCTCTTTCTGGAGCCTGGTGAATGGTGGCTGGAAGTTTTCCCACATGTGGGGCAAACGTCGGCCTTCAATTGCGATAGCTGGCTCTCGTGATGTTTCGCAGGTTTCAGCGAACGACGATGACTCGCGGGCGCGGCGGGTGGGTTTTCGGGTAATTCAAATCCGATAGATTTGCGGCGGGACATGGCGACCTCCGGTCGGTCGCCAGTCACCAGTCGCCAATCACCAGCGCCGAATTCTGGGGCAGCGAAGGAGATTCGTGACTGTAGACTGGAGACTCATGGAGGGTGCCGC
>JACNKJ010000380.1 GCA_014382085.1 bacterium | reverse complement strand
GAAAAAAAAGAAAACTGGGATCGAAAACCAGACCATCATTTCGAAAGTAATCAGCAATTTGATCGGCACCATCCCCCCGACAAAAATGAGGATGACGTATACCACGGAACTCACCAATGCATAAGCCAGCAGCAGCATCTTGAATGTTCCCACGGTGCAGGAATGCGCCAGGGCAACTAACATCGCGTTCATGCTGACCTGCTGGAACATGAGATAGATGACCTCCCACCAACTGGTCCAAGAGCAAAACCGCCTTCCTGCGCATTTGATTTCGTAGCCGAACGCCTGGAAACTCGTTCCAGCCAGAAGCGCCCCAACACCCCATAGCAAAAGTGAAATACCCCACCACAGGCGGGAAATTTCGCCATCTTGAATTTGGAAAAAATAAAGGCCGACACCAATGGTTAAAACTCCCAGAAGGTAGACGAAGAATGTCGAAGTAGGCTGACTCACTACCATCTCTTTTGAGGCGATCCGGATCTTTATGCACGGCTGTGCCGCACACCAGTTTGCAGGCGTCAGATCAGGATCATCATGCGGGATCGACTTAAGGCGACCAAAGGTTGACAAAATCGCCTTTGCCATCTTTGTCAGGGACAAATGCATCCTCAAATTCCATTAGGGTAAATATCGTTTTAAGTCATCGATTGGCGGCGGAATCAAAACGAATTTTCCCACATGTTTTTTTTCAGTGAACTCGCGCTGTGCCTCCACAATCTGCTTGAGCGGAAATGATTTTGCCAAAAGTGGCTGGATCTCACCTTTTTCGATGTAGGAAACAAGGTTTGGGAAAACAGGCTCATCCCAAGCGGTACATCCGATCAGCGTCAAGTCTTTTAAATACAAGTCACGCATATCAAGTTCCACCATCGGTCCGGCAATGGCGCCCGAGGATACAAACCGCCCGCCTCTCTTCAGCACTTTGAGCATCCCTCTAAAGCCAGGTCCTGCCACGTTGTCAACGACGACATCCACGGATTTTTCTCCCAGGCAGGACACAATATCCGCGTCTCGGGCAATGAGCTGATCCGCACCGATTGCCCGAACTTTTTCAAGCTTTGCCATCCCCGCAATGGCGGTTACAACGGCTCCCCGGCGCTTTGCCAGCTGTACGACTGCCGACCCGACACCGCCCGATGCGCCGGCGACCAACACATGCTCTCCACTTACCACCTTTGCCCGATGGATCATATTTTCAGCCGTACCATAAGCGCATGGGATCGTGCCAAGCTCGGCATCGCTCCAATCGCAATCCACGGGGAAAACCTCGGCCGCCGGTACTTTCACAAACTGCGCGAATGCTCCGTCAAAATCAGAAGCCATCCAAATGTTTTTCAAAGAATCCCAACCCTCGCTGCGTATACAGGCCCGTACCAGTACACGCAAGCCGATAAGACATTCATCCACACCCGGTGCAACAGCGACCACCCGCCCGCAACAATCTGTACCCTGAATAAACGGAAATGGCGTTGCCTCATTCCACCCGCCATCTCCCTGTACTTCTGCCTCTTTTTTTTCTCTCTCGCCGGTCGTAAGTTCTTCTGTGCTCGTCGTGACCTTGGAAGAGTACCAGCCAAGGCGGGTATTGATTTCAGTATTGTTTACTCCAGCGGAAAGGACCTGCAAAAGAACTTCCTTTGGGCCAAGTGCCGGAATCGGAACATCCCGATAATCCAATTTTTCATATCCACCGTTTGCCGATGTAAGAGGTGAGCAGAGCCCGCAGCTCCGCGCGATGGAACGGGACCACGCCACGTCGGAGCAGCTCCTCCTTCAGCGACCTGAAGAACCGCTCGATGACTGCGGTCGCGGCGAGACTGCCTTTCGAGCTGTAGCGCTCCTTGATGCCCTTGCGTTCGCACCAGGTCCGATAGTGGTCGCAGTCGAACTGCGCCCCGAGATCGGAGATGAGGTACCGGGGTGCGTGACCGCACTTGGCGATGGCCCGACCCAGGAAGCTGCGCACCTCGACGGACGTGGGCTGCTTGGTGAAGACTGCGAAGGCCACGATGCGCCGTGAGAAGTGGTCGATCAAGCACGGCACCCACCAGCAGAAGGGCCAGCGCTGCGGGAGCGTGAACGGCAACCACGGTACCCAGAACCCCGCGGAGGTCGGCACGAGGGTGAGGTCCACCTCCCAAACATGATCGGGACGCGTGGATTTCACCGGCCTGTTCGGCCTCCTCTCGGCCACGGCGGGAGCAGGGGCGGCCGCCCCGGCGAGAGCCTGGTCAGCGGTCGCCACGGGAGTTTTGTCGCCGAGCCCAGTCGGCGGGTGTGCACGTCCCCACTCGAGCATGCGCTTGACCGTCGTCGCGCCGATGTGCAGTCCGGCCCTCGCCAGCACCTCCGCGATCCGCTTCTTGCCCATCGTCGGCTGTAGGACCTTCAGCCGGCACACGATGTGTCGTACGAAGGCCGGGTACTTGTTGACCGGCTCCGGGGTCTGGAGGAGCGGGGAGTCGCCTTCCTCGTCGATGCGCTTCCACCAGGACGCGATGGTCGCCGGCTGAACGAGAAGCGCGCGAGCTGTCTGGGCCATCGACCACCCGCGGGCCGCCCTCAGCTCGAGGATGGCGAGCCGCTCGGTGGGTCGGTAGTGGGGGCGTTTGCGCGAATCTATCGAGGCCATGCGAGCATCCTTGATCCGCAGCTCCTCGGTCAGCAGCGCGATCTCGGCGCGTGCCACCTCCAGTTGTCCACGCAGACGAACCCGGGCGATGGGGCTGTTGACCGCCCAGCCTCGTGCGCAGACGATGGCCGAGTGGGCCAGCGAGACGACGTGGATGATCGCGGACCGCGCGCGCTTGGGCCACGCCTTCGGGAGCGGGATGTCGGCGAAGTCTTGGCTCATGAGCACCTCGTGAGAGACAAGCATGACGCCTGGCTGCTGGTCTTGCAAACGTCCGTATATTCCCGACTTTCTCGGCTCTGCGCCGGCTTTCAAAATCGCTGGACCACTACCCCACTGACCGTAGGGGCTCGGCTGCCGAAGCCAAGCGAACCATACCATGCGCACTGCAAAACCTAGTTTTTTCCTAGTTCGATCCGCCGGAACGGCGGAGGCTCTTCTATCCTGGAACTACATTGGTAACCTTCCGAAATCACTCGAAACTGTTCCTTTATGAATGATCCGGCCCCACTGCCGCGAGAGCGAACATCGGGAGCGGACAGATGACGATCGTCGATGGCTCCTGAGCGAGCAACGAAAGCTGTACGCGCGAAGTCGCCGACGTCGCGTCAACATCTATGGAGAGCCCGGTGCGTAACGAAAGGCGCACGCCGGGTTC
>JACNKJ010000036.1 GCA_014382085.1 bacterium | reverse complement strand
CTGGAGGGTGCCCGGCAGGGTAGAGTGCTTTCTTGGGGGCCACCCCAGCTAGAAGATTGGCCACGACCGGCACGAGATCCGCCTTGCCCTTCTTGCCCACGCCTTCGTGGAAAATGGGCTTAACGACGATCTTTCCATACTTGTCCAGCAGGCCTTGAATCTCGCCGGCCGTGGCGCCACCCGTCACGAACTCGGGGTGTGGAAAATCCACCAGATCCAGTAGTTGCGCCCCGTATTTCAACCCTGAGAGCGGCATGTCATCTCCTTGGGCCGTCGCTCGTCGCGCCCTGCGACGGGCGGCCGCCTCTTGTGAAATTCGTCACAAGAAAGGCGGAAGCCCTTGGGTTAGCAAGCGTTAATCGGAGAATTTGCTAGCGACAGCTTCGATTGAAACGCGCCTTGAGTCGGCGGGCCATCTCCCCCCAGATCTCTGTCTGAGTGGGATGGGGATGAATGGCCCGCGACAGCTGATCCAGGGTCAGTTCCCCGGCAACCAAGGCCACGGCCTCGCCGATGAGAGCGTCCGCATGATCGGCCAGCAGGTGAGCGCCCAAGATGCGGCCGCTCCCCTTTTCGGCAACCAGCTTGAACATGCCGTGGGTCTCAAAGCCCAGTCGGGCTTTCACATCCACATCCAGGGGATAGCGGAATTCGCCGGCGTCCAGGCCCCTGTCCTTGGCCTGCTCAAGACTGAGCCCCACCGAGGCCACCTGAGGGCGAGTGAAAACGACCCCACCATCCAGATCGGCGTCATAGCGGGCAGTCTTGCCCAGGATGTTTTCGGCCGCGACGCGTCCCTGGCTCGATGCCGTATGCGCCAGCATAAGCCCGCCGATGACATCGCCCACGGCGAAGATGTGGGGTTGGTTCGTGCGACAGGAGTCGTCCACGCGGATCAATCCGTCTTCGGTTTCCAGCCCGGCAGCCTCGAGGCCGAGGCCATCCAGCTGAGGGCGCTTCCCTGCCGCCATGAGAACACGGTCCACCGTGACCGAATGCTCCTGGCTCTCCGAGTCGAGGAAACTCAAGCTAACATTGCCCGGCTCACCGCTGATCTTGGTGACCTTGGCTCCGCAATGAAGGTTCAGATTCTCCTCTTCCAACAGGGCATTCTGCAGGCCCAGGGCAACGGCGTGCTCCATGTCAGGAAGAACGCGATCCATCATTTCCACCAGGGTGATCCGGCTGCCAAAGTGCGCGAAGATCTGTGCCATCTCTAGGCCGATGGCTCCCGCCCCCACAATGGCCAGGCTTTCGGGCTGCTCAGCCAGATCCCAAATCGTTTCGCTGGTGAGCACTGCCCCGCAAGCCAGACCTTCATGAGCGCCGGGAATGGGCGGAACAAAAGCGGGTGCGCCGGTGGCGATGACCGCCGCGCCGAAACTGAGCCTGCGGTTTTCACCACCGGGCTCGCTTAGTTCAAGTTCGTGCTCGCCGGTGAACCTGGCCCGTGCATGGGGGTCCGCTTTTTTGTATTTCAGACCCGTCGCCGCCCCCCACCCCCCCCCCCCCGGGCGCGGGGTTTTCCAAAACCCCCCCACCCCCCCCCACCCAAACCGGGGGGGCCCGGTCCCCGCCCCACCAAGATCCCCACCCAATTGGCGATCGGAAATTCGAGCGCCGCCCGCCCCCCAAGTTTTGGGGGGGATCCCCCCCCGCCACAGGCACTCACCGCCCGGCAGGGGAGCGTCGTTAACCAAGGCCACCTTGAGACCCGCGCCCGCCAATTCCCGCGCGCAGTCCTCGCCGCCCGGACCCGCTCCGATTACGGCGACCTGATAGTCCCAATCACCTTTCAACAAATCATTGGATTTCTCTATGGAGCCCACGCGCCAAACCTCCTAGACTGCACCGGCCAACCATCCGACCACGTCCTGGAAAGTGGGTCAAGCGCGGGACTTCGGCAAGCCCGCAGGGTGTCTTTGGGGAGTTCCAGGTATCCTAACCGTTAAATCCTTAAGTCGTTGATACTCTGGACATTAGAGCAGTTTCTTTGCTAGTTAGGCGTGACTTCAGCGAGAGGAATAGAATGCCCCTTACAGAGATATCATCATTCAGTGTGTCCAGACTGGAGATACTGGACAGCGAGGGCAAGGTGGATCCTTCCCTCGACCCAGGGCTTTCCAATGATGAGCTCCTGAAACTCCACCGACTCATGTGCCTCGGCCGCGAGGCCGATTCCCGCATGTTAAAGCTTCAGCGCACCGGTCGACTGGGAACCTTTCCCCCTACTGCAGGACAGGAAGCCGTATCCGTTGCCTCGACCCTAGCAGTTCGGAAGAGCGACTGGTTCACGGGCGCTTTCCGCGAACTTCCCGGTCGCCTCGCGCGTGGACAGTCCTTCACCCAGTTACTGAAATTCTGGGCCGGTCATGAAGAGGGCGCGGCGGTGTCCATGGACGACCGTACCATCCCAGACAACATCGTCATCGCCTCCCATGTGCCCCAGGCCGTGGGTATCGCCTACGCCATGCAGCTTAAAGGCGAAGACGCCGTAGTGCTCAACTTTTTCGGCGACGGCGCAACCAGCGAAGGCGACTTCCACGAAGGCCTGAACTTCGCATCGGTATGGAAGAGCCCGGTGATCTTCATCATCCAGAACAATGGATGGGCCATCTCCACGCCGCGGGCCAAGCAAACGAACTCTGCGACCCTGGCCCAGAAGGCCATCGCCTACGACATGCCCGGCATCATCGTGGACGGCAACGACGCGCTGGCGGTTTACACCGCCGTGAGCGAGGCCGCCGAGCGGGCGCGCAAGGGCGAGGGTCCAACGCTTATCGAGGCGCAGACCTATCGTATGGGTGTGCACACCACGGCCGACGATCCCACGCGTTATCGCAGCGACGAAGAAGTGGCCGAGTGGGCCGCCAAGGATCCCATCGTACGATTCCAGCGTTATCTGGAAGACAAGGGAATCTGGGACGCCGACAAACAGGCCGCCCTCGAAGAAGAGATCAAGGTCGAGGTGGCCGCTAGCGTGGCGGAGTTCGAGGGCATGGAGAAGATCCGGCCCGACACCCCCTTCGATCACGTCTTCGAAAACACGAATCCGGAAATGGAACGCCAGCGCGAAATCTTCTTGGAGAATATCCGCGCCGAATTCCCCGAAGACCTGGAAGGAGTCGGCGATGCCAAAGCTTAACATGGTCCAGGCGATCAATCTCGCCCTACACCAGGAAATGGAAGCCGACGAGACCGTGCTCACTTTGGGCCAGGACATCGGCGTGAATGGTGGCGTATTCCGCGTCACCGAGGGACTCATGGAAAAACTCGGCGAAAAGCGCGTCCTTGACAC
>JACNKJ010000379.1 GCA_014382085.1 bacterium | reverse complement strand
ACAACAGCGGTGCGTGTAACCAGGAGCAAGAGGCGAGCCGGTGTGTACTACCCCAGACAGGCAAATGCACGAATCTCCCCCACTGCCTGCTCGCCCACCAGGCCCGCGAGGATGATCACAGTGGGGTTGCTGTTTTCGCTGCGCCTAATAATGGAAAAACAGCCCACGGTCCCATCACCCAGTCCTCCGCCCGCCCCTTTCGAACGCGCGGCCTGAGTGGGATAGCGATCGTCCAGCAGCTTCTCGAAGGCGGGCTTCATGTTCTTCAGGGAAACGCGATCCTGAGGACGAGCGGGTCCGGCCAGAGATGGCTCCACCGTGTTCATATCCAGGCTGAGTGTTTCGCCGAAATCGGGGTCTTCAGCATCCGCACCGTAGAAGAGGCCCTGCTCCTTGCTGTAACGCTCTACGCGATCCACCAGCTCGGCGGGTCGACCCGTGAGGCGCAGGTAGGCCAGAGTTTCTTCATCCACCGGACAGAAGCCGGCAGTCGCGCCGTACTCGGGCGCCATGTTGGCGATCGTGGCCCGGTCGGCCAATGACAGACTGCGATAGCCGGATCCGTGGTACTCCACGAATTTGGCCACCACGCCGTGCTTACGAAGCAGTTCGGTGACCGTAAGCACCAGATCGGTAGCCGTGGCGCCTGCGGGAAGCTCACCTTCCAGTTTCACACCCACCACAGGAGGCAGGAGCATGCTGATGGGTTCGCCCAGCATCACGGCCTCGGCCTCGATACCGCCCACGCCCCAGCCCAAAACGCCGAGTCCGTTGACCATGGTGGTATGGCTGTCGGTACCCACCAAGCTATCGGGGAACAACAGTTGTTTGCCGTTTTCCATTTCCGAACGGACCACCTGGGCCAGGAATTCCAGGTTCACCTGATGCACGATGCCCGTGGCAGGCGGCACCACGCTGAAATTGTCGAAGGCGCCCTGACCCCAGCGCAGGAACTCGTAACGCTCGCGATTCCGCTTGAATTCCAGCTCGATATTCTTGGCCATGGCTGCATTGTCACCGTAGAAATCCACCTGCACGGAGTGGTCCACCACCAGGTCCACCGGCACACCGGGATTCACGCGGGAGGGATCGCCCCCCAACCGGGCCATGGCGCTTCGCAGGGCGGCCAGATCCACCACGCTGGGCACGCCGGTGAAATCCTGCAGGATTACCCGAGCGGGGCGGAAGGGAATTTCATTCTTCCCGGCAGTCGCGGCGCTCCATGCGGCGATGCGCTCCACATCTTCGCCGCGGATCTTGAATCCGTCCTCGAGCCTGAGTGCGGCCTCAAGCAGCACCTTGATGCTGCGAGGCAATCGGCCGATGGAAAAGCCCTTGTTCTCCAGGGCGTCCAGGCGGTAGATGGCGGCTTCGCCGGAGGAAAGATTCATGTTCGCGAGTGTTCCGAAACTATTCGTGCTCATGGCAGCTCCCTTCACGGGTGGACCCACAAACTAAAAAGCTCCCCGCCTGCAAGCAAGCGGAGAGCGAAATGCTCTCAGGGACCGAGGATGTGGCCCCGCCAGGCGGAGCCTAGGCACCGCTGAGAGCACCCTTGAAATATTCCCGCCGCATTCGCGCGATATTCTCGATACTCACTTCTTTGGGACAAACCGCCTCGCACTCGCCATGGTTGGAGCAGGCGCCGAAACCCTCCTTGTCCATCTGGGCAATCATGGCAAGCGCTCGTTTACCGCGCTCGGGATGACCCTGGGGAAGATAGGAAAGCTGCGAAACCTTGGCGCTCAGGAAGAGCGAGGCCGAGGCGTTGGGACAGGCCGCGATGCAGGCCCCGCATCCGATGCAGGAAGCCGCGTCCATAGCCTTGTCCGCGTGCTGCTTGGGAATGGGCACGGCGTTGGAATCCGGCGCCGAGCCCACATTGGTGGATACATATCCTCCGGCTTCCATGATTCGCTCGAGGGAACTGCGATCCACCACCAGGTCCTTGATCACGGGAAGCGGGGCCGCGCGGAAGGGCTCCACGATGACCGTGCCCCCGTCGGGAAAGTGACGCATACGAATTTCACAGGTGGTCACCGCCGCCTTGGGGCCGTGGGCCACGCCCTGAATATTCAGGCCGCAGGTGCCGCAGATGCCCTCACGACAGTCGCTGTCGAACTCGATGGCCGCTTCTCCCTTTTTGATCAAATCCTCATTGAGCAGGTCGAGGCACTCCAGGAAGGACATGTTTTTGTCGAGTCCCTCCATCCGATAGTCTTGGAGCCCACCCGGCGTATCGGGACCGACCTGGCGCCAGATCTTCAAATTTATCGACATTGTGTTGTCGCTCATACCGGCCTCCTTACTTGTAGCTACGGGTGCTTGGAGTGACTTCCTCAAAGCTCAGATCTTCCTTGTGAAGAACCGAATCTCCCGGATCGGGTTTGGCCTCCCAGGCCGAGACAAAGGTGAAGTTATCGTCGTCGCGCTTGGCCTCGCCCTCGGGAGTCATGTGCTCCTCGCGGAAGTGACCGCCGCAGGATTCTTCGCGCATGAGCGCGTCCTTGGCCATGAGTTCACCCAGCTCCATGTAGTCGGACAGGCGTCCGGCCATCTCCAGGGTCTTGTTGAAGTCGTCACCTTCGCCGGTCACGCGCAGATTGTCCGTGAACTCGCCGCGCAGCTTCCGGATTTTTGAGATGGCCTCCTTCAATCCCTCGGCATTGCGCGCCATGCCCACCTTGTCCCACATGACCCGACCGAGCTCCCAGTGGAGTTCGCGCACGGTCTTACTGCCCTTGGCGGCCAGCAGGCGATTGATCTTGGTTTCGACTTCATCCTGCACGGCGCCGAAGGCCTCGGCATTCTCGTCCACGCTTCCCAACTCGGTACCGGCCAGGTAGCTGGCCACCGTGCGCGGAATGATGAAGTAGCCGTCGGCCAGTCCCTGCATGAGCGCGCTGGCGCCAAGGCGGTTGGCCCCGTGGTCCGAGAAATTCGCCTCGCCGGCCACGAAGAGCCCCTTGATGGTGCTCTCCAGATTGTAGTCCACCCAGAGTCCGCCCATGGTGTAGTGCGGCGCCGGGTAAATGCGCATGGGCGTGTGATAGGGATCTTCATCCGTGATCTCTTCATACATGTTGAAGAGATTGCCGTAGCGATCACGGATGACGTCTTCGCCCAAACGCCCGATGGCTTCGGCGAAGTCCAGATAGACCGCGTATCCCGTGGCGCCCACGCCGCGTTTTTCGTCGCAGACCACCTTGGCCGCCCGGGCCGCGATATCGCGGGGCACCAAGTTTCCGAAGGCCGGATAGCGACGCTCCAGGAAGTAGTCGCGCTCGGCCTCGGGAATG
>JACNKJ010000251.1 GCA_014382085.1 bacterium | reverse complement strand
ACCGCGGCCACTTCCTCGCTCAGCGCGTTCTCGAGAGCCTGCACATCGATTTCGCCACGATCGTTGTAGGGCAGATCTTCGATGACATAGTTCTGGCCGCCTGTGTAGGTGCCGAGCACCCGGCGGCAACTGGGCTGAACGCTACGGGGCACCAGGAGCTTGGATCGCCGGGTGGCGACCCCCGCCATGAGCGCGGCCTCGGCCATGGCGCTGGCGCCGTCGTACATCGAGGCGTTGGCCGCTTCCATGCCGGTGAGGCGGGCGATCATGGTCTGGAACTCGAAAATAGCCTGCAGAGTGCCCTGGCTCACTTCGGGCTGATAGGGCGTGTAGGCGGTGTAGAACTCGGGACGAGCGAGAATCTGTCCCGTGAGGGCGGGGATCACACGGGAATAGACGCCGCCGCCCAGGAAGGACAGCGATGACGATGCAGGACGATTGGCCGAGGCCAAGTCCCGCATGCGCCGGGTTGTTCCGTATTCTCCGGTGCCTGGCGCGAGTGGCAGGTCACCCCGCCAACGGCATTTCTCCGGTACGGTGCTGAATAGTTCGTCCTCGCTCCCCACTCCCACATCCGCGAGCATCTCGCGGAGATCCTCTTCCGTGTGCGGGATAAAACCTCGCATTACTCTCCGATCAGGGCGCGATAACTCGCGGCGTCCAGTAGCTCATCCAGTTGGGAATCGTCTTCGATTTGTAGTTTAACCATCCAGCCGCCCTCGTAGGCTTCTTGATTGACCAGTTCGGGTGTGGCTTCCAGTTCGGCGTTCAGTTCGAGCACTTCACCGCTTAGGGGGCTGTACATTTCTTCCACGGTTTTCACGGCTTCCACCGTACCGAAAGCGCCGCCTTTGACGAGCTTGTCGCCCACCCTCGGCAGCTCCACGAAAATGATGTCACCCAACTCGCCTTGGGCGTAGTCGGTGATGCCCAGGGTCGCGACTCCGTCTTCCACACGGATCCACTCGTGTTCCTTCGTATAGCGAAGGTCATCGGGATATACGCTCACTTCGTCACTCCTTCTGATCAGGCTCTCAGCGCCGGCTGCTGGTAAAAAGGCAACTTCACTCGCTCGATGGGAATCCGCTCGCCGCGAATCTCCACCTGTAGTTCTTTCTTGGTGAAAGCGCGTCTCACACGCGCCATGCCCAGACTTGCGTCCAGGATGGGGCTAAAGCTGCCGCTGCTCACGCGTCCCACTTCTTCATCCCCATGAAAAATCGGAAAACCCTGGCGCGCAATTTTGCGGCCGGGTAGACGAAAACCGATGAGGCGACGGGCCTCGGGGTCGGTCTTGCGGGCGAGTAGGGCCTCGCGGCCGATGAAGCTTCCCTTGTCGGGCTTCACCAGCCAGGACAGGGCCGCTTCGTAGGGATCGGTTTCTTCGTCCAATTCGTGTCCGTAGAGGCAGTAGCCCGCCTCAAAGCGCAGCAGGTCGCGGGCGCCCAGCCCGGCAGGTGCAAGACCCGCCGCCTCACCGGCGCTCATAAGTGCCCGCGCCGCGCGATCGGCCAGCTGCGGCGGCAGGTAGATTTCGAATCCCAGTTCGCCGGTGTAGCCCGTGCGGCTGAAGATGATCTTCTCGCCCTCAAGCTCACTCTCGAAGAAGCTGTAGAAGCCCAGACCCGCGATACGTTCGGCCAATTCCGGATGGGCCGCCTTCAGGATTTCCCGGCTGGCGGGTCCTTGCAGAGCGATCTGCGCGTAGCTATCGGAGAGGTTCTCAATTTCGACGCCGGGCAGACTGGCTTTGAAGTGGGCAAAATCCTTCTCGATGTTGGAGGCGTTGACCACCAGCAGGAAGGATTCCTCATTCATGCGATAGACGAGAAGGTCGTCAACCGCGCAGCCGTTTTCGAAACAGGACACGGTGTAGATGATCTCACCGTTCTTCAGTGAGGAACAGTCATTGGTGACCAGGCGCTGAATGGCCTCGGCGGCGCCGGGGCCTCGCACTGCGATCTCACCCATGTGGCTGACGTCGAAGAGGCCGGCCTCATTGCGCACCGCGCGATGCTCGGCCAGAAGTCCTTCGTATTGAACGGGGAGATGCCATCCGAAAAAATCCACCAGGCGTGCGCCTTGCTCCTGGTGCCAAGCGTGGAGGGCTGTCCGCTTCAGAGATTCCTCTTGAGCTTTCAGGGCGGCTCCTTCTTTCCGGCTTGCCCCGAGGGGGGCCGTTCAGTCCTTGAGGACGGTGCCTGTGTGGCTGGCCTCGCAAGACTGGATCACGGACAGGGGTCCTGCAACCACCACTTCGCCGCCTCCCGGCCCGCCGTCGGGGCCCAGGTCCACGATGTAGTCCGCTTCCCGTATGATGTCGGGATTGTGCTCAATAATAATGACGCTATGCCCCCTGTCAACCAGCCGCCTCAGGATTGACATCAGCGTACGAACCTCTTCGAAATGGAGCCCCGTGCTGGGCTCATCGAGGATGTAGAGAGTCTTGGCCCGCCCCCGACGTGCCAGCTGCCGCGCCAACTTGAGCCGTTGGGCCTCACCACCGCTAAGTTTGAGCGCGCTCTGCCCCAGACGCAGGTAGCCCAATCCCACTTCGACGAGACTTTCCAGGGGCGCAGTTACACGCGGAACTTCGGAAAAATGCTCAAGAGCCTGCTCGATGGTCATCTCGAGTAGCTCGGCGATATTACGACCTCGGTAGTGAATTTCCAGCGTTTCCCTATTGAAGCGCCGCCCACGACAGATTTCGCAGGGCACGAAGGCTGGAGGCAGGAAGTGCAAGGTTACTTTCCGTTCCCCGTCACCCAGACATGCTTCGCATCGCCCGCCCTTCACATTGAAACTGAAACGCCCGGGCCCATAACCCCGCAGCCGACTTTCCGGAAGCTTGGCGTAGTGCTCGCGGATCACGCCCCAGGCTCCCGAGTAGGTTGCGGGATTGCTGCGCGGGGATCGTCCGATGGCGGCCTGATCCACGTGAATGACCGCACCCAAATCCTCGCCACCCTTTACGGAATCTGCCAGGCCGACCTCTCCCCCATAGCTGCCTTTTTGCCGCGCCAGGTGCTGGTAGACCACATCGTGCACCAGGGAACTCTTGCCGCTGCCCGACACGCCCGTGACACAGGTGATCACGCCCAGGGGGATGCTAAGGTTCAGATCTTTCAAATTGTGCTGGCGGGCTCCGCCGATTTTAAAGGCCGAGCCATTGCCCTTTCGCCCCATATCTGGGAGAGGCTTGGGCGAGTCGAGAAACACGCGCCCCCTTGGCCCTTTAGCGGTGGCGCGGATCCCCTCAGGGGGGGCCCGAGCCACCAACTCCACCCCACCGCCCCCCACACCCGGGCCCCGGCCCCCCC
>JACNKJ010000376.1 GCA_014382085.1 bacterium | reverse complement strand
GGCTCCCGAAGACCCCGAAAGCGAGCGAGACCAGCGCAATGCGATGGCCGCGAAAGGCTATGGGCAGGCCTTCCAGCGTGCCCAGCGAAGCCTTGAACGTGTGCTTGACGAAGAGAACCCCGGGCTCGTGGCCGACGAGGATCATGGTGACGGGTATAGGGAGTTGTTCGCCCCCTCGGTAACCGCCGGGATAGCCAAGGCGATGGATCTCGCCGGCTATCGCAACGGACCTGTCTTCATTAGACAATCGAGACATGTTCCGCCACGGAGTGAAGCCGTCAGGGACTTGATGCCTGCGTTCTTTCAGCTGCTTGCCGAGGAAGAGTCGGCTGCGGTTCGGGTTGTTTTGGGGCATTTTGTTTTTGTTAATATCCATCCGTATCGGGATGGGAATGGGCGGATTGGGCGGTTCCTGATGAATACCATGATGGCCTCAGGAGGCTATCCCTGGGTTGTCATTCCGGTTGAGCAGCGGGGGGCTTATATGGGCTCTCTGGAGAAGGCCGGCGTTGAGGGGGATATCATTCCGTTTACGAGGTTATTGGCGAGTTTATGTGCGAACCGGGCAGGGTAAATATAGGGGGCATGACAATCGTCGCAACGCCCTTGTATTTGCCCCCAGATGGGCAACAGCATAGATGCAACAGGTGGATGACCATGGCCATTTACAATGGCCGCCTTAGCTCATATAATAAAACTGATCACAATTAGTTGTACCGAGGGTCAATTCCTCAAGGATGGCCAAGATGACTGACAATATGGACGAACTGAGGGCTCGGATTCTGGCCTTCAGAGAGGACCGAGACTGGAAACAGTTCCACAAGCCCAAGGATCTCGCCCTCGCCCTGGGAATCGAAGCATCTGAACTATCAGAGCTGTTCCTTTGGAAAGACGAATCCAAGATCGATGCTATGACCGGTAAGTCGGGGGATGTGGAGGCGATCTCGGATGAACTCGCTGACGTATTGATCTACGCCATCCTGTTGGCCGACTACTTTGATATCGATTTGGTCCAGGCAGCCAGTCGAAAACTCGAGAAGAATTCCAAGAAATATCCCGTAGCCAAGTCCAAGGGCAATGCCAAAAAGTATACGGAGTTCGATAAATGAAACTGTATTCAGGGTCAGCTAGTGAGTTCCTACAAGACACAAATCGCAACGAGATCGCCGACAAGCTGTCTGATCAATTTTTCGCCCATTTCCGATACAGGCCGGCCGAGAGTGAGGTACGCTCATGGCGGAACTCGCTGCGCGCCATGTCCGGTGTCATCACCGAGGGCAACCTTGAGAATACGGGCGTCTTGCTCGAATACCAGTTGCCCCTGTCCTCCAAGAGACTGGACTGCATGCTCACAGGGCATTCGAAGTCCGGAACGCCCCAGGCCGTGATCGTCGAATTGAAGCAGTGGGAATCCTGCGAAGCGGCGGACGGCGATCACGTTCTGACCTGGGTCGGAGGTGGGGAACGCGAGGTCCTGCACCCCGCAGCCCAGGTCGGCCAGTACAAGATGTACCTCCGCGACATGCACACGGCATTCTACAAGAAGCCGGACCCCATCGGCCTAGCCGCCTGCAGCTACCTCCACAACTACCCCTATAACCCACAGGACGTCCTTTTCGACCCCAAGTACAGCCACCTTATCGAGACTGCTCCGGTTTTCACCAAGAGCGACTTCGACCCTCTAACCGCCTTCCTTTCTGAACGAATTCAGTTCGGAGACGGGATGCAGGTCCTGGATCAGTTGGAAGGTGGCAAACTCCGTCCAAGCAAGAAGCTGATGGATCACGTCGCTTCCATGATCGAGGGGCAGCCCGAGTATGTCCTTCTCGACGAGCAACTCATCGTCTTCGACAAGGTCCTCGCTTGTGCCAAGTCCGGTGTCTCTTCCGACACAAAACACATCCTGATCATTCACGGCGGACCAGGCACTGGAAAGTCCGTCATTGCCATAAATCTCATGGGGCGATTGCTGCGGGACGGACGGAGCGTCAACTACGCTACGGGCTCAAAGGCATTCACTGAGACGCTTAGGAAAGTCATAGGCCGCAGAGGTTCCGGCCAATTCAAATACTTCAATTCCTATCAGGACGCTGTCTCAAACGATTTGGATGTTCTGGTCTGCGACGAGGCTCACCGGATCCGCAAGGCAAGCTGGAGCATGTACACCCCCAAGGCTGACCGCACCGACCGGCCCCAGGTAGATGAACTCATCTCCACAGCCAAGCTCGGAGTGTTCTTCATAGATGACGCCCAGGTTGTGCGCCCGGGTGAAGTCGGTTCCTCGGGTCTCATTCGCGATGCGGCTGTAAAGGCCGGCGCAACTGTCCACGAATACAAACTTGAGGCCCAGTTCCGCTGTTCGGGCTCCAGCGCATTCGTCAACTGGATCGATAACACCCTGGATGTCCAACGGACCGCAAATGTCGTGTGGGAGGGCGATGAACTCTTCGACTTCCAAATCCTTGAATCTCCAGAGGCCGTTGAAACCCTGATTCGGGAAAAGGCCAACAAGGGGAATACCGCCCGAATGGTGGCCGGTTTTTGCTGGCCGTGGTCGAAGAAGCCTCTTGCTGATGGATCCCTGGCGACGGACATCATCATCGGCGGATATGAGCGGTCGTGGAATGCGCGACCGGACGCTACGAGACTTGCGAAAGGAATCCCCAAGGCGCCTCTGTGGGCAAGGGAACCAGGCGGTATTGACCAGGTCGGATGCGTATACACCGCACAAGGGTTCGAATTCGACTACGTGGGCGTCATCATCGGCGAGGACCTGACCTACGATCAGGATCAGCAGAAGTGGGTAGGCAACAAGAAGCAATCCCACGACACGGTGGTCAAGAGGAGCGGAGACCAGTTCATCGACCTCGTTAAGAACACCTACCGGGTGCTGATGACGCGGGGGTTGAAGGGTTGCTACGTGACATTCTTGGATAAGCAGACGGAGTGGTTCGTTAAAAGCCGAATATCCAAGCTCTGACCTACGCATCGCCAACGACCACCTCAGCGGCGGCGCCTGATTCTTTCGTGTTCGAATCCAGCAGAGGTTGGCTTGAAGCGCTTGTCTGATTGGCTCGGCGCCGAACACCTGAACTCATTCAGCTCCGCAATGTCTATTTCCGCCTTTAACAAGGTTGTATTCACCCCTCCCGACACCTGTATCTCGTTCATTTCCTCTGATCTCTTTGGTGCAGTCACTCGCGAGTCGCCGTACTGGGATGTGTTCACACTGATCGCGTTCGCCCTGTTCGAGGCGTTCAAGGCCGACGTGGCAGACCCTGTCGTTGCCGTCACCGCCTATCCCACGACACTGCGGCGATCGCTGCTGGATGTGGCG
>JACNKJ010000168.1 GCA_014382085.1 bacterium | reverse complement strand
TACCCGGATAATTACCAAGCCAAAAAGTGTATCCCCCATTGAGCGAAACCAGAACGGGTCTACCGAAATGCGACACGTTGCGTGCCGTCCATCCGCCAATGACAAGCACCAGCATGAGCGCGAAACTCAGGGACAGTCCGCGTCCCCGACCCCGAGCACTTCGATTGCCTTCAATCCATAGCCATGGAATGGTCAATGCCATGGCGGGAAGGGCTGCCGCGGTGGTGAGACAAGCGTAGCCGCCAAGAAGACCGGCCAGGATCGGGCGGAGGCGCCCACCTTTTTCCACGCTCTGCAGCAATAATATGAAAACCGAAGTAAGTAGCACCGTGAGCAATGCCACAGGATATAAACTGCCTGCCGTATAGATATAAAGTGGATAGACCGCACTGAGAGCCGCGGCCAAAAGGGATTGGCGATAACCCAAGAACCGCCGAGCCAAGAGGAAGACCAAAAAAACTGCAAGCGACCCGAGTAGAGCCTGAACCACACGCACCACTAAGACATCGGCGCCAAGAAGTGCCAGGAAGGCGGGATAACCAGGCGGCCAAAACGCGGTGGGACTGCCGTCTTCGGCAAGGTAGGCACCTTGATCCATGATACCCCGAGCTAATCGCTGATACTCCTGGCCATCGTACCAGAATATCTCGGAATCAAGCGTGGTAATGTAGGCGACTCTGGCCAGCAAGGCGAGCAGGATGAGCAAGATCAGCATGAGTCTGGTTCTACTTCCTTGGCTCAATCTCAAGATCACTCCTCTCCTGTTATTCTATTTGGATTCTCGAAGAGCCTCACCTCGATACCAATGAAGTCGAGGGTCTCGACCTCCCTCCATCTTTCGGCGAAGGCCTTCTTGGTGAGGGCCTGAGGATCGGCGTACCAGGCGCGATAATCCACCAGCCAAACGCGGTCAAAGTCCGCTTCCCAGGCTTCCATGTAGTCTTCAAAAACCGCGTGAGTGGGATTGGCCCAATTCAGCCCTCCCACTTCACCTGCACCTGCGTAGTAGTGACGAAAGGGTTCCTCAATGGAGTAGACAAGTAGCAGATCACCCTCTTCGGCGCGCTCGGCCAAGCTTGCCGCAGCCTGCCTCGCATCGGGCTTCCAGTAGCGCGAATTGAAGTAGAAGCCGCTCAAAGACACTGCGGTGCAAGCTAGGATTCCCACGAGAAACAAGATCCGAAGGCGCAGCCGGAGAGCCGAAAGTCCCGCGGCCATCAAGATGAGAAAAGCCGGATAACCCACCGACACATATCTCACGTTGTAGGCCTTCACATTCAAGATGGCGAGGCCCGCTGTGATAATCATGGGAAGCAGCAGCCAGAGTAGGAAAAAGCCCAGGCCCTCGTCCTTCCCGCGCCGCGACAACAGTCCGCGCAGAAAAAGGAAGGCGACAATGGCGCCAGCGATGGCGAAGTAAGGCAGCCAGGGAATGAACATATCCGCTGAAAGCCCGCGATTCATTTCGTCGCGGGCCGGCCCCACCGTATCGCCGATGCCATAAACAGAAAATGTATAAACCAGGGCGAGGGGGTGGAAGTTGATGTTTCGCACCGCCCCCTCCTTGCCCACCATGTCCGGCCGCCAGCCAATGTCGAAGTTTTTGATCCAAGGTATGAGCAATACAAGGATGACGATGATCACCAGGATGATGCGAAGAGCCAGCTTGGGCTTACGTATGAGAAGGTAGATACCTTGAGCCGCAATCAGGAAGGCTCCCGCTAAGTTGCTGAGTAGGAGGGCGCCCGAAGTTAGGAGAAAGGCGATCCAGTTGGGTATGCCACCGCGATCCAAAATGCGCAGTAGCAGAATCATTGAAAGGATCGAAAGCGTAATCAGCTGCGCATAGTTTCGTACTTCCTGGGAATACCAGATGTGAAAGGGCGCTACCGCCATGAGCAGCGCCGAAAGCTGGGCGATCCTTTCGCCGGCCAAACGCCGCGCGAGCAGGTAGATGAGCCAAATGCCCACAAGACCGGTGATCACCGAAAGACTGCGCGTCCAAATTTCACCAAAGCCACCCAGGCGTCCCCAAAGACCGAGAATGGCCATGTGAAGAGGACCGTGGAAGGTATGTATGAGATTGTCGAAGATGGGTCCGTGAAGTCCGTCCACTTTCCAAATGGAGGTAACCTCATCAGCCCAGAAGCTCTGTTGATCGAGACGGAAAAATCGAAGGAGGGTTCCAAGTAGAAGGATTCCCGCCATGGGCAAGAAACGCCTCCGGCTTCCACCAGACATCTCTTTTTCGATTTCCATTCGCCTCCTTTGGCGGACCTAATTGCGACGCAGTATGCGTTCCCGAAGCAATCGCTGTTCCCGGCTGAACAGTTTCCTGACCGTAAGTACGGACATTAGCATGGCACCCATAGCAGTAGACGCGGCGATCATGAACATGATCAGGATCTGATACTTCACCGCCAACATGGGATCGGCGCCCGCTAATATTTGTCCCGTCATCATTCCAGGAAGAGAAACGATACCCACCACCATCATGGTGTTGAGAATGGGAATCATTCCTCGACGCACAGCCTCCTGAAGAGGTCGTCTCGCCGCCTCCCGCGCGTTTGCGCCCAGGGACAATTCCAATTCTACCTCATCGGCTCGCTCGGCCAGATGTTCAAGGAGCGCATCCAGAGAAAGGGAGATGCCATTCATACTATTGCCCAGGACCATACCGATTAGGGGTATCACGTAGCGCGGAGCGAACCAGGGGTCCACGCCGATGACGAGGGAGGTCACGGCGAAGGTGGTCAAAAGAGCCGATGCGGCCAGGCTGAGAAATGCCAGAGCGCCTCCACCCTGAAAACGGCGTCGCGGCCGTCCCAGAGCCGTGCGGGCGGCGAGAAAGATCATCACAAAGACCAGGGGAAGCACGGCCAGGGCGCTCTGAAGTCCGAAGATGAACCTGAGTAGATAACCGATGAGCAGAAGTTGCAGGACCGTTCGCAGCGAGGCGATGGCCAGGCGTTTTTCCAGGCCCAGACGCAGGGCGAAACTGACCAAGCCGGCGCCGAGCACCAGGCTAACACCCAAGGCGAGATCCAGGGCGCTCAGGTCGAGAGTGCCGCTCATGAGCCGCTCACCCCGCTTCGGAATTTGGACAAGTCGAGGATGGATCCTTCTTGCTCGCTTCGGCGATCGTGGGCAACCAGGATCACGGACATACCCCGCTCGGCCCTTTCGCTTTCCACGAGTTCGTGTACAAGGCGAGAGGATTCGGGGTCAAGGGCGCTGGTGGGTTCGTCCATGAGAAGGATGATAGGTTCATTGAGCAGGGAGCGGACCAGGCAAATACGTGGCTGCTCGGCCACCGAGAAATTACGCGGGTCCTCATCCTGGTATT
>JACNKJ010000165.1 GCA_014382085.1 bacterium | reverse complement strand
TGAGTTGGCCTAGGCTTCCGATCTTGTGCATAACATTGAATGCATCCACCCAACGCTCGCTCACTTGGGATCTCCTTCGAGGATGACCATGGCCATCGCCATGCCCGCTTGATGGCTGAGACTCAAATGCGCTCGCATCACACCCTGCTCGCTCAGAAGTTCGGTTGCTTTCCCCGACAATCGAAGTTCGGGTTTTCCATATTCGCCGTAGACCACTTCGATCTGCTTCCAGGTGAGTCCATGTCGCAGGCCTAAACCCAGAGCCTTCACAAAGGCTTCTTTAGCCGCAAACCTGGCGGCAAAAGAGGGCCAGGGGTCTCCCCGGCCCTCGCAATCGGATCTTTCCCCGGGCGTGAACAAACGATCCAGTAGGCGATCCCCCCACCTATCGGCCGCTTTCCGAAGCCGACGGGGATCCAAAAGATCTATGCCCGTGCCAAGAATCATTTGCGGCTAGAAACGGTCGAAGAAGTTCAGGAAGAGACGCACGCCGAAACCGTTGCCGCCTCGAGGACGAATGCCGCGTTCCTTGTCGCCCCAAGCTGCACCGGCGATATCCACATGCACCCAGGGCTTGGGGTCGGCGAAATGTTGTAAGAATTTGGCGGCCGTGATGGTACCGCCGTTGCGCCCCCCCGTGTTCTTGATATCAGCCACAGGACTTTCAATGAGATAATCGTATTCCTCGAACATGGGCATGGGCCAAACGCGTTCGCCCGTGGCCTTACCGCTTTCCACCAGCGCATCGTAATGGGCCTCGCCCTTCTCATTGCCGAGGATGGCGGCGGCTTCATTGCCCAGGGCCACTACGCAGGCGCCCGTTAGGGTTGCCACATCGATGATCAGTTCCGGGTTAAACTCTTTCGCGTAGTCCAGACCATCCGCCAGGATAATGCGGCCCTCCGCGTCGGTGTTCTTCACTTCGATGGTCACACCACTGCGCGCTTTGATGATATCGCCGGGACGATAGGCATCACCGCCGGGCATGTTTTCACAGGTGGGCACGATACCGATGATGCGATGTGGATAGTTCAGCTCGGCCAAGGCGCGGAAGGTGCCGAGCACAGCCGCAGCACCACCCATGTCGTACTTCATCTCGTCCATGGCGGCACCGGGCTTCAGGGAAATGCCGCCGCTGTCGAAGGTAATTCCCTTGCCCACCAATGCCAGGGTGCGCTTGCCTTCGGGATTGTATTCCATCTCGATGAGATGGGCTTCCTTGCGGCTGCCCCGACCCACTGTTAGCAAGGCATCGAAACCTTCTTTTTCAAGCTGCGCCTGCCTCTTGATTTTCACCTTGATGCGACCACCGGAGTTTTTGGCGATCTCCTTGGCCGTGGCAGCCAGATACTCGGGCCCGGCCAGATTGCCCGGCGAGCACATGAGGTCGCGGGCCAGCAGGGTGCCGGCGGCCTGGGCCTCGGCCAGCTTGCGAGCCTTGTCGGCCTTGGCTTTGGAGGCCGACTCGGGAAGCAACAAGATCACGCGACTCAGATACTTGCCCTTCTTTTTTGCGGGCAGATAGCGATCATAGACATAGCCCGAAAGCATGAGTCCTGTGACAATTTCGAAGACGTCGGCTTCGGCGGGCAGAACGAATGCGGCCTGCGTGATATCCAGGGCGGCAAAAGCCTTCTGGGCCGCGGCGGCGGCATCGCGCCAATGACGGGCCGTGAAGGGGCCCTTGCCCAAACCGGTCAGGAGCCAACGCGAGTTCGCAGGGCCATAGAGCAAGTGCGTTCCGCCCAGCTCACCCTTGAAATCCTTGGTTTCGATGGGACCGCTAAGAGCCTTCCCGCCCGGAAGTTTTCGGCCTCCCAGCGACAGCTTACCCTTTTCATCCATGAGGACGATGTTGTTTTCGAATCCATCCAAGGATTTCTGAGTTTTCACGCTGATTCTCACACTGACCCTCCTTCCAGGGGCACATCTTTTTTCCAGATCGGGACGATCTCCTTAAGGCGATCCACAAAACGCGCTGCGGCCGACCAGGCCTCCTTGCGATGCGGTGCGCCTATGGCAAGTGCCAGAGATGGCACTCCTACCTCCAAGACTCCTACACGATGGACAGCCGCCACCTTGAGGGGACCGAATTCCTGGCACAATTCATCGCCGATTTGGCGCATCTTGGCCAGAGCCATTTCTCGATAGGCAGTGTATTCCAGTGCCGAAACGGGACCCTCGGCCCCCCTTTCGCGGACCACGCCGAGAAATGTGACTACGGCGCCGTGTCCCGGATCGCTCACCTCGGCGATGAGGGGATCAAGCTCGAGAGCTTCTTCTCGGATGTCGAACAACTATCCTCCCGAGACCGGCGGGAAAAAGGCCACGATATCGCCGGCAGCCAATACGCGATCGGCTGGGGCGAATTCCTCGTTCACGGCGCAGAGTCTTTGGATGGATATCGAAGGGAGTTCGGCGAACTCGGCGCAGAGGGCATCCCAAAGCGAGGCCACGGTGGCCTCGCTCGGGAGCTTGAAATCAAAATCATCCTTAGCGGCCGCTTCGGCGAAAGCACCGAACAGCTTCACCCGAAGGTAATCCGTCACGCCGCAACCTTCCACTTTCGAGTCATCTCGAAAAATCCCGAGATGATGATGATCCCCGACATGATAAGCGCGCCGATGGCCACCCAGCTGGGCACCTGTGCCGCTTCGCCACCCGCGTAGGAATGCAAGCCCACGAGGAAGTAGTTCACGCCGAAATAGGTCATGATCACGGAACTGATGGCGGCGAAACTGCCGGCGGCGAACACCCAGGGGCGATTCATGGAGGGTATCCAGCGGAAGTGTACCACCACCGCATAAACCAAAATGGTCACCAAACTCCAGGTTTCCTTGGAGTCCCAACCCCAGTAACGACCCCAACTTTCATTGGCCCAGACGCCACCGAGAAGGGTGCCGATGCTCAGCAAGCCCAGACCCGTCACGATCACGTTGAAATGGAGGCGGTTGAGGCCTCTCACGGCATCGTGAAGTGCGGGCCTGTTCGGACCCTTGAACACGTGCAGGATCAACATGGTCAGGGCCAGCAAGGCGCCGAGACCGAGAAATCCGTAGCTACTGGTGATGATGGTCACGTGGATGTTGAGCCAATACGAGGCCAGCACGGGAACCAGAGGGCCGATGGCCGGATCGAAGGTGGAGAGCATGGAAACGCCCAGAACAACGGCCGTGAGCAGAGAAGCCAGTGCGGCGGAAATGGCGCGGCGATCCACCAATTCGAAAATAATGCCAACAATGGCCACAATCAGGCTGATGAAGATCAGCGATTCGTAGCCGTTACTCAAGGGCGCTCGACCCGAGGCGATCCAACGCATGATGAAGGAGTAAAGATGATAGGCCGCCGCACCCACGAAGAGCA
>JACNKJ010000375.1 GCA_014382085.1 bacterium | reverse complement strand
GAGGCGAGGCTTTCCCCCGGGGGTTCCAGCGAGGGGGGCCAAGGGGACCTTGTCCAGGCGCGGGGCGCGGGCCAGCGGGTTTTTCCGCATGCGGGTCGCGAATTCCTCGCGTCCCAAGATGATGCCCGCCTGAGGACCGCCGAATATTTTGTCGCCGCTGAAAGTGATCAGGTCTGGGTCTGCGGCCAAGGTACTTTCGAAGATGGGTTCGTCGAGCCACTCCATGCCCGGGTCGAAACGTCCGCTGCCCAGATCGTAAATAACCGGGGATCCCTTGGCGCGGCCCAAGGCCACGATCTCTTCCAGGCTGGCTTCCTGGATGTAACCGATCTGGCGGAAATTACTTCGATGCACTTTGAGCAGCACGTCGCCTTTGCGGGTGATGGCCTTTTCGTAGTCGGCCAGACGCGTACGATTGGTGGTTCCCACCTCCACCATTTTCCCCGCGAAGCGCTCGAGTATTTCGGGTAAGCGAAAACTGCCGCCGATTTCCACCTGCTCACCGCGTGACACGATCAAGCGCCGTTTTCGCGCCAGGGTGTCTACAGCCAAGGTTAGTGCCGCCGCGTTGTTGTTCACGGCGAAGGCCGCCTCTGCACCGCTCCACACACGCAGCAATTCCTCAATTTTGCGAGTGCGGGATGCACGCTGGCCATTATCCAGATCGAGTTCCAGATCCACCGGCCAGCGAGCTGCCGTGGCCAGAGCTTTTTGTGCCCTGGCTCCCAGCGCGGCGCGTCCCAAATTGGTGTGAAGAAGAACGCCGGTGCCGTTGATCACCCGGCGTGTTGAAGCACTCGTGAGCAGCTTCCACTCCGCCGCCCAGGCCGGAGCCAGCTTGGAAAGGATGCCCTCACGATCCAGGGCCTTGACGCCCTGCAGAAGATCGCGACGATATGCGTCTAAGCGCATTTGCAGAAAACGACGCAGGCCGTCGCGCTGCCAGTGTCCCATCAAACGCTCGATTGCGGGTTGTCCCAGCAGGAGGTCCACGGAGGGAATGGCGCGAAGGGCGGATTTGCGATCGGCCAAGGGGGCTCGCTTTCGTCTTGCTCGCCGTGAGCGCTCAGGAAACTCTGGAACTGATCGACTTTAGCCCTTGAGAAGTAAAGCCTTGGGCGGAGAGTGTGGAAGCCTGAATTTCCAGATTATCACCGGGAGGGCGGGCCGTCAATCAAAGCGCCTAGTCGAGCCGGAAGAAATCCTCGCCGCCGAAAGATCTGATCTCACCGCTCCGAATGGTCATGAAAGTCACCTGACCGGCCAAAGCCTCGCGGCGCTGCTCGCTTTCGCCCCGATCATCCAAGCGGAGGGCAAGTTGCTCGCGAATTTCCGAACGGCTTCTAGCACCATCGTTAAGAATTTCCAGGATCGTGGTCATGCCCAAGAAACTCCGCGCCGCAATGGGATTGGCTTCCTGGCCGGTGCGTTGAGCATAAAGCTGAGAAAACTCCTGGTAAAGGGGGCGGTCTCGGCTGAGCAGCAAATCGCTGGGGAAAATGGCTCCCTCCACCCGGGGGCCGCCCAGGCGTGCCAGACGCCGCGAGTTCCATGCTTCGTTTCCGAGGATTTGGCCGTAGATGTCGTGATAGTGCAGTTGGGGAACGATAAGCAGAAGCTGATCGCTTTCTCCGGGCAGAAAGAGCACCTCGGGCTGGGCGTCACGAATTTGTTCGAGCGGACCTGTGAAGTCGGTCATGCCCACTTCATAGGCCACAGAGGCGACCATTTCGCCACCGAGCTCCTGCACGATCTCGCCGAAGTATCGCGCTAAATCCTGTCCCTTACCCTGCCGGGGATAGAGCACGGCGAAGCGCGCGGCCAGTCCTTCATAAAAAGCATGTCGCGCCAGGGCTAAGACCTGGGCCTCGGAGGTGATGCTGTTCTGGAAGATCCAGTCTCCCACCTCGTGGATATTCTCCGCCGTGGCCGAGGGAGACAACATGGGCACCTGCCGCGCATTGGCTTCCACGGCCGCCGCTACGGTGGGATTGGTGAGCACTTCGCCTAAAAGCGAGCCCACACCTCGGCCGCGAATAAGTTCGCGGGCGGCCAAGGCCGCCGACACAGGCTCGCCCTTGGTGTCCGCCACCACCATTTCCAGATTGCTCAGTTCTAGCGCGTTGTAGCGGGACAGGGCCATGCGCGCGCCTTCCAGGAAGGCCTCGCCGTAAACGCTGAAGCGCCCACTCAGGGGAACCAGGACACCCACCAGGTCGGCCCTAGGCTCGGCCGCGGGCAGTTCGCTGAAATCGGGAAGCTCTGCGCCCATTCCTGAGAGCAGATCGCGAGCCTGGTTTCGAAGCAGTCCAGCGCGAGGATCGGACATGATCGCTTCCAGTAATGGCTCAGCCTCTTCGCGACTCTGAGCCGCGATAAGTCGCCTCGCCAGTGCCAAACGGGCGCGGCTGGATTCCGGAGAATTGGATCGACGCCGAAGAAACTCTCGCAACTCGTCTTCGGCCAAACCGCCATCGAGCAATGCCTGTAGCTGGCTTCTTGCCGAATCGCTTTCGGAGCCCAACCCGTCTTCCGCTAACCTTTGATCCAAGAGACTCGCGGCTTCCAGGCCTTGCTCCCGAGAAGCAAGAGCGCGGGCACGAAGCAACTGCCCCTTTTTCCATGCCGCCGATCGGGGATGGTCCTCGTCGAGTTTGCCGAGATGGTGCAAGGCCAGATCGGTCCTGGAGTCGTCGAAATATCCCTGGGCCAAACGGAGGCGCAATGCCGGAGCCCCTGCGTGATTGGCATAGGCATCCAAAAAGGCAACGGCCAAGACGCGAGCTTCCGCCTTGGTGCCTTGACGGAAAGACTCTTCCACTTCGGCGAAACGTAGATCGGCCTCGCGATCCACCGGTGCTTCCACCTGATCCTCATGCGGAGGCCTCTCGCTCATCTTGGGCGTGCAGGACGCCAAGAGCATAAAGGGCAGAAGAAGCCATAGGCGCTTCATGGGGAAATCTCTTTGAGTTTGGAGGCGTAGTGAGCCGCCGCCTTCCGATAGTGTGCGGCATGGCGGAGCCTCGCCTCGATAGTTTCATCCTCGGGAAGGCTGCGTTTCACTTGCGCGGGCACCCCCGCCACCAGGCTGAAGGGCGGGATCACCGCATCCTCCAGCACTAGGGCACCTGCGGCGATAAGACTGCCGCGACCGATGTGCGCTCGGTTGAGAATGATCGCGCCCATGCCTACGAGAACTTCGTCCTCAAGGGTGGCTCCATGAACCACGGCGCGATGGCCGATGATGCAGTTATTCCCGATGACCAGCGGCGTGTCGGCATCCACATGCAGGACCGAACCGTCCTGCACGTTGCTGCCCTCACCCACGGATATGGGCGCCATGTCGCCCCGGGCGATGGCACCGAACCAAAGGCT
>JACNKJ010000163.1 GCA_014382085.1 bacterium | reverse complement strand
TCGCACACTTTCCTCGTAACGTAGGGTTTCCTCGCCGCTTTCCCGGGACAGAATTCGCACTTCTTTAAGCACACGTTCGCCTTCGATGCGTCTGCGTTCCACGGCGCGAAACTTCGCGCTTTCCTGAAAGCTCTCACTGCGTAAATCGCGAAGCACTCTGGCGCGGTTCAGAAAATCGAAAAGGTAAAAGCCACCGGGCTTCAGCACTCGCGACACTTCTTCGAAGACTCCCCAATTTTCCGCATCCTTGGGGAAGTAACCGAAGCTGGTGAACATGCTCAGCACCCCGTCCACCGATTCGGATGCCAGAGGAAGCTGACGCATGTCGCCGTGAAGCAGCAGGCTGCCGTCCTTGCCGCCGCCGCGACGTGCGGCCTCGCGAAGGAGATCGGGGGAAAGATCCAGACCCAGCACTCGAGCACCACGACGCCGTAGGGAATTCACGTGCCGACCGGGACCGCATCCCAGATCGAGCAGGGTGAGACCCTCCAAATCCAGTCCTGCGCGATCCATGAGCTTCACGGCCTCCGCCGCCTCGCGATCGCTGCGATGGGCGTAGAGCTCCAGGTAGTGGGCTCCGAATCCGTCGATGTACCAGGGTTTAGGCATGTCAGGCGTGCAAGATTTCCTGCTCGATGAGCGTCGAGCGGGCGGGACCCGGATTGGGCTCCGGATGATCCAGGTTGAAGTGCAGGCCGCGGCTCTCCTTGCGGCGCAGGGCAGAGCGCACGATGAGCTCGGCCACCTGGGCAATATTCCTCAATTCGATCAGCTCGCTGTTGATGCGATACTTCCAGTAGAATCGTTCCACGGTTTCGCGAACATGGCGCAGGCGGTCCCGAGCGAGAAGCAGGCGTTCATCGCTACGCACGATGCCCACATAGTCCATCATGATGCGGCGCACCAAATCCCAGTCGTGATCCAACACCACCGTCTCCCGATAATCGCGCACCCCTGCCGTACTCCAGGGACGCAATTCGGGTAACTCGCAGCCCTCTTCGAAATTATCCTGCAGACCTTCGAAGGCCCAGTGTGCGAAGACCAAGGCTTCGAGCAGGGAATTGCTTGCGAGTCGATTGGCACCGTGCACGCCAGTGGCACTCACCTCACCCAGTGCGAGCAAGCAGTCCAGGCTGGTCTGGCCCTGGCGATCCACATCAACACCTCCGCAAAAATAGTGCGCCGCTGGCACCACGGGCACAGGCCGCTCGCGCGGATCGATGCCCACCTTCATGAGGTTTTCAAAGATGGTCGGGAATCGCTGGGGAATACGCTCACTTCCAATGGGCGAGAAATCTAACAGTACGTGTTTGTCGCCTCGGCGCTTCATTTCATGGTCGATGGCCCGCGCCACGATATCTCGAGGCGCCAATTCCTTCTGCAGGGTATAAGCCTCCATGAAGGCTTCCCCGTCCAGATTGCGCAGCAAGGCCCCTTCACCACGCACCGCCTCGCTGATGAGCTGAGTTCGCAATTTGCCGTGATAGAGACATGTGGGATGAAACTGCACGAACTCTAAATTTCGAATGCGCGCACCTGCCCGATAGGCCATGGCCACGCCATCACCGGTGGCCAGATCGGGATTGCTCGTGTAGCTGTAGACCTTTCCGGCACCGCCGGTGGCCAGCACCGTCCAGCGAGCCGCCACTTCCAGTATCTCCTGGGCAGCTCGATTGAAGATATAGGCGCCGTAAACCCGTCGCTCCTGCCCACCCGTTCGCAGATGACGCTCCGTGGCCAGGTTCAGGGCGAGATGATCTTCTAAAAGCGTGATGCGCGAATTGGCCTTTACTCGCTCCAGCAGCACCCGCTCCAATTCGCGTCCCGTAAAATCGGCGACGTGGAGGATGCGCCTGAAGGAATGACCTCCCTCGCGCCCCAGTGCCAGCTTCTCGCCTTCACGACTGAAGGGAAGCCCCCAATCCAAGAGTTCGCGAATGCGGGCGGGTCCTGCCTCGACCATTTCCACAACGAGCTTCTCGTCGCAGAGCCCCGCGCCGGCCTTAAGCGTGTCGTCGACATGGGAGGCGAAACTGTCTTGGGGATCCACCACCGTCGCGATGCCGCCCTGGGCCTTCATGGTGTTGGTGTCCGAGCCGCCCAGTTTGGTGACGATGAGCACCTCGCCCAGTTCAGCGGCTTTGATGGCAAAGGCCAAGCCGGCCACACCGCTGCCAATGACGAGGAAGTCGCATTTCTTCTGGTTGGATACCATGGACACAATCTAGCCCAGGGACTCCGGGCTTTCAATGCGAAGGAAAGAGCGGTTTTAGTCCTTGAGACTGCCTGCGAGCCAGGTCCGAAGGCCATCGGGGTCTTCCCAGTCGATCTCCAGGTCCAGATACAGAGGCCTCGGACCCGGAAGATCCCAACTGGCGCCCCAACGGGCGGCGTCCTTTTCGGTAAGCAGGGGCTGGCAGGAGGCACATTCGCCCATGGCATCGGCCACGGCGTCGCGGATCTCGATGCTCCAAGGGGCGTGGTCGCGAAAGCGCAGGCGCAGGGCCGTTTCACCCCAGTTTGTTGCCGCCCTCTCGAAACGCCCTGGGCGGGCAATGGCCGAAATCACCATGAAGGGTGTATCCCCTCGCTCCACCTGCTCTCCCTCAAGATTGAAAAGGCCGGTGTTGCGCGTGATAAATCGGAAAATGGGACGATCGGGTAGATCCTTCGGCGGATCGCAACTTTGGGGCATGAAGAAGGCGTCGGCCCGGGACAGGGCCGAGGGAAACTCCCGCAGCGGCCCCGCTGGAAGAACATGATCTATTTCCATGGGCACCGTGCCAGAGAGCAGAACCAGGTCGAGTTTTCGGTCCAGACGTCGATGCTGGAATCCGTCATCCAGCAGGATGATGTCGCAGCGGCCTTCCCGGTCGAGCACTTTTGCGCCCTTCCATTTCGGACGGGCGGCGGTCACCGGCATGCTTGGGAAGCGCCTGGCCAGGAGCAGGGCCTCATCGGGAGCCTCGGCGGAAAAGGTCGGATCCCCTTCGCTGAGAATGCCGGAAGAGCCGCCCTCTCCCAGGCCCGTAAGCAGGCCGGGCTTGTGTCCCATGTCTTCAAGGATGTTGGCCAGTGAGGCCAGAACCGGAGTTTTACCCGTGCCGCCCACTTCCAGATTACCCACGGAAATGAGGGGAGCCTGGGTGCGCACCCGCGGCATGGTTTTCAGATAGAAGCCATTCAGGGCCGACAGAACCCCATAGAGCCGCGCCGACGCCCGCATGAAGGATCCCGGCTCGCGGGGTAGACGTTCCAAGGGTGTGCGCAAATCCTTGAGGGGGCTATCCATGATCCTCCTGGGCGGGTGCAATCGTCGGGCTGCCGAGTGCCCGGTCAACTTCGTCGCTCAATGTCTGCAGTGCGGACTCAATTT
>JACNKJ010000231.1 GCA_014382085.1 bacterium | reverse complement strand
CCTCGAGGAGTGTTCTCGACTGCAACGTGTGGAGTTGTCGCCCCGTCGTAGTGTAGATGTCCCCCGCTACACAAGTCGTATACTCCGAGTGGAAGACGATCTCCGTGCTCGGATTGAAGGGGTTGGGCGAGGCGCTCAAACTCAGGTGCTGAGGCGAGGTCGGCGAGCTGCTCGGATCACTTTCAAACTGCGCCAGTGCGATGTCGGCGTTGCCATAGCTGGAGTGAAACCCGGGCCAGAACTCGATGGTGCTGAAGAACCATGCGCCCAGGTTGAGTTGCTGATTGGAATTCCAGGCTAGATCTATTCCACGCTGTTCTCCCGAATCTCCGTAGAGTCCGCTGCTTCGATGCTGCCCCTCTGAATCGAAGGTGGCCAGAAAGACGTCGAAACTGCCTGCGCTATAGATGGATCCGCCGCCGAAGTCCAAAGAGCCTCGTGCGAATCCTGTGAAAGCGATTTCACCGTAGTCTCCGACGGCGACATTCTCGGCGTACTGATCGTCGGAAGATCCGAAGCCCTGGGCCCAAAGAAAATCACTTTCGTTGGTCAGTGAGGCGAGGAAAAGATCTCGTCCACCGTTGTTGTACAAGGTGACGTCGCCCAGCAGGATGCCGTTTTCAAAATCTCCGGCGATGACCGGATTCCCGGTTTCGCTGCAGCCGACACTGCGCGCTTCCTGGTCGCCGGTGTTGCCGTAAGCCCCGCCCCAGTTGAGAACCCCGGTGGACGGCGTGTAGAGAATCAAGAAGGCGTCGAGACCGGCGAAGGAGAAGATCGCGTCGCCGCCGATATCCATCCATCCTTCGAAACTGCCGACCACATAGAGCCAGTCGGATGATTCCAGGTGGATATCGTGAACCCACTGATCGCCTGCGCCCATCATGGCGCGGCTCCACAAATGGGATCCGTCGGGATCGAATGTAACCAGGAAAAGTTCCTGCTGGTCCATGGATGAGAATTCCTGTCCGCCCAAATTGATGACTCCCGTAAACTGACCGGCTAGCACCACATTGTTCTCGGGACTCACCGTGACGCACTGTGCGCTCTGATAGTTGGAATCGCCGAAGACAGCACTCCACAAGTGATTGCCATTGGCGTCGAACTTGGCCACGAAGGCGTCTTTGTCACCGGCACTAGTGAAGAGGCCACCGCCAAAGTCCATACTTCCGAAAAAATCACCGACGATGATGATGTTGCCCGCCGAATCCACGACCAGGTCACGAACTTTGTCATTGTTGATATCGCCGAAGCTTGTGTACCAGAGCACATGACCCGACTGAGAGAGTGCTGCGAGGAAGATGTCGTATTCGCCCTGCGAAACGATTTGCTCCGCCCCGAAATTCATGCCGCCTTGGAAATTGCCGGTGACGATGATCTGATCTTCCGGGCCGGTGTCCAAGGCTGTCAGTACATCGGGGAGGTTATCCCCGAATGTGCGAGACCAGTATGGTATGAGCGGATCGGCCATGAGTGAGGTGGAAACAAAAATCAAGAATAGGGTCAGCAGGATACGCGACATCTTCATCACCTCGATGGATGAATATTGAGTGGCACCGCGCAATTATACACGAAAAGAAAGGATCAAACTAGCGCTCGGCGCGCACGCTCTCCAGAGTTTCACGCAGGTAGGCGATCCAATCATCCATGCCTTCGCCACTGCGGGCGCTGCACTCGAAGACCGGGGCATCGGGGTTCACTTCGCGGATATGCCCGTAGAGCTTGTCCATATCAAAGTCGAGGTGGGGAAGCAGGTCGATCTTGGTAATGACGATGGCATCGGCGTTGCGAAAAATAAGGGGATACTTCACGGGCTTGTCTTCGCCTTCTGTGACGGAGACGAAGGTGACCACGCGATCCTCGCCCAGCTTGTAGCTGGCCGTGCAGATGAGGTTGCCAACGTTTTCGATGAAGAGCAGGTCGAGGCCGTCGAGTTCGAGAGCGGACAGGCCCTCCTTCACCATGCCCGCGTCCAGGTGACAGCTGCCGCCCGCTGGGCCACCTGTATTCACCTGCACCACCGGCACATTGTGTGCGGCGATTTTTTCGGCGTCGTGGCTGGTGTTCACATCGCCCTCGACCACGCCGATGGCTATATCACCTTTGACGGCTTCCAGAGTCTTCTCTAGCAACGAGGTCTTGCCGGCCCCCGGCGAGGAAACCAGGTTCAGGGTCACGATGCCCTTCTCCGCCAGCATCTCATGGTTGCTGCCGGCCACGTTGTCGTTGATCTTCATTATGTCGCGGACGACTTTGACTTCCATTTCAACTCTCCTCGTCGTCGAAGACGATCTTGTCGACGGTCATCTCGCGCCCGCCGGTAATCTCGATGTTTTGCGACTCGCATTTGCCACAGCGAAAGACGGGTTCCTCGCTTGCCCATTCTGCTTGGCAATTCTTGCAGCACAGTACAAGTGGCGTTTCCTCAATCATCAGTTTGCTGCCGGCTAGGCGGCCCTCTTTGGTGAGCATCTCGTAGTAAAACTCTACGGGACCTTTCACCGCACCGGAAAAGAGCCCCAACTTCAAGTGCACTTCCTGCACCGCAGCACCAAGGCCCCGAGCTTCAAGCTCTTCTTCCACGGCCTGAACGAGCGATTGCGTAATGGAGTACTCGTGCATGTGGCTCCTAGCAGATTCGGGGAAGCATTTCCCCGGTGAGCATGTCCACGATACGTTCGCCGCCGATGGAGGTGCGCAAGGTCACCTGACCCGCTGGACCGTCGATCACTTCGCCGATGCGGCAGGCGTTCTCTCCGTAAGGCAGTGCGCGCAGAATTTCCAAAGATGCGTCGACCTCGGCCTCGGGAAGCACCACGATCATTTTTCCCTCGCTGGCAAGATAGAGGGGGTCGAATCCCATGATCTCGCAGGCGCCGCGCACACCGGGTCTGAGAGGGATGGCGTTTTCGTAGAGGCGCATGGCCACGCAGCTGGAGGAGGCGATTTCACTCAGCACCGTGGCCGTCCCGCCACGGGTCGGATCGCGCAAAGCGTGAATTTCGATGCCCGCATCAACCAAGGCACGAACCAATCCGTTCACGGGCGCAACGTCGCTGTCCACGTTTCCATCTAAGGTGAGGCCTGCACGAAGGGTCATGAGACAGATTTCATGATCGCCCAAGGTTCCGCTGGCCAGGATCGCGTCGCCGGGTTTGGCACCCATGCCGGTGGGAGACACACCATGGGGACGCCAACCGATGCCCGCCGTGTTGATGAAGATTTTGTCCGCGTGACCTCGAGGCACCACCTTGGTGTCGCCGGCCACGATGCCCACGCCCGCTTCCTCGGCCGTAGTCGCCATGGAATCCACGATGCGCTCTAAGTCAGCGAGCAGGAATCCTTCTTCCAAGATGAAACCCGCCGTTAGCCAGCGCGGCACGGCGC
>JACNKJ010000374.1 GCA_014382085.1 bacterium | reverse complement strand
GTTCGCGTTCGCGGCTGTACTTCAATGATTCTTGCAAGGCCGCCTCTGCCATGCCCAGAGCCTGCGCCGCGATACCGATGCGCCCGTAGTTGAGCATATCCAGGGCCATGGAGAACCCTCGGCCCTCTTCACCCAGCAGCGAGTCTTCCGGTATGAACACGTCCTCCAAATTCACCATGACCGTGGAAGAAGCGTTCAGGCCCATTTTGGCTTCCTCAGGACCTATTTGAACACCCATTGCTTTCATATCGAGAATGAAAGCGCTGATGCCGCGACTTTTTCCTTTGAGATTGCTGCGCGCGTAGAGAATGCCAAATGAAGCATAGCCTGCGTTGGTGATGAAGGCCTTGCTTCCTGTGACTTTCCAACCACCCTCAACCTTTTCAGCACGACAAGTGAGGGAGGCCGCATCGCTACCTGCACCCGGTTCGGTGAGCAAATAGGCACCCAAAGCTTCACCGGATGCGGCGAGTGGCAGCCAGCGTTTCTTTTGTTCCTCGTTGCCGAATTTGAGGATGGTGCCGCAACCGAGAGTGTTGTGCACCGAAAGAACCACGGCTGTCGATGCGCAGCTCTTAGCGATTTCTTCAAGGACCAGAATATAGGATAGGAAATCCATGCCCGAGCCACCGTACTCGGGGGGCACCGTTACACCCATGAGACCCAGAGCTGCAGCCTTCTTCAAGGTGTCCGAGGGAAAGCGATGCGCCTGGTCGGACTCCGCAGCTATTGGTTCAATTTCCTTGCGCGCAAAATCGCGCACCATCTCGCGGAGAATGTTTTGTTCTTCACTCAGATGGAAATCCATGAAAACTCCTATAGCCGGAAACCAGAAGGACAGTTTAGGAAAAGGAGTTGTCTTTCACAAGCGCAAAGCGTTTAGAGCAAAGCCTTTCGGAGCCTGGAGAGGAAATCCTGGGTCATGCGAAAAGTGGCTCCCCATATGATTTCCCCGTCAAAGGGAAAGGCCGGCACCGAAAGCCGGAGTCCATCCTCATCCAGGATGACCTGTTTTTGGGAATGAGGATCTAAAAGCCATTTCAGGGGCACTGTGAAGACCCGTTCCACTTCTTCGGTACTATGCGGCGTGTAGCGGTCCTCGGGCCAGAGGCTTAAGAAGGGCAGGATGCGGAATTCACGCAGGGTTTCTGTGGGTGAGAGCCGAGCCAAATACTTCACCTTCGACGGATCCACCCCCACCTCTTCTTCAGCTTCCCGCAGGGCCGTACGAAAAGGTCCTTTGTCTTCTTTCTCACGAAGCCCGCCGGGAAATGCCACCTGGCCACGATGATGCGGAAGGCTCTGAGAGCGTCGTGTGAATAGCAGGGACGCTCCTGCTACGGTTTGAAGTAAGGGAAGAAGTACGGCCGAGGAACGAAGTTCACCCACTTCCTCGAATTCCTGAGGCGGGCCGAGATCATCTGCGAGTAGATCGGCAAGTTCAAGGGCGTTGGGCAACTCAGGTACCAAGGTCACCATCCTGGGCCAGGGGGCCAAAGAATTCCACTCTGCGATCATCCAGCAAATGATTGTGATCGGTGAGCCATTTATCGCGAGCGAGCTTGGGATCGAAGTCCACCACAGCTGCGGCCACTTCCCCGGCAGGTAGGGACAGGAGCAGATCTCCACGATGTCCCATGAGCTGTGAGGTGCCTGTGAAGTCCAGACTGGGACCGTCGACGTATGATTCCGCCCCCACTCGATTGACGGTGGCGATGTATACGGCGTTTTCCACGGCTCGAGCAAACATGGCCTTTTGGCAATAGGGCGTCACCAAATTCGAAGGGTGCAAAACCAGATCAACGCCCTCCAGCGCCATGAGCCGGACAACTTCCGGAAAGACCCAGTCGAAGCAGATCATCATGCCCAAACGCCAGCCACGGAATTCCGCAATCGGAGGAGGTCGATCGCCTGCATCGAAGACCTGCTTCTCTCGAGCGAAAAGGTGGAGTTTGCGATAAAAGACGGGAACTTCACCTGGACGCAGTAGCACCGAAGCGTTGAAAAGGCGAGCACCATCGCGAAGGGGAAATCCCGCCACCACCGCCGCATTCTTGCTCTCAGATAGCTCGCGGAAGAATTCGAGGCCATCGCCCCCTTCCGGCTCCTCCGCCAGATCCAGAATTTGATCGCGCTCGGCCATGGCGTATCCGGTGGTGCAAAGTTCGGGAAAGCAGAAGAGATCCGCCTCAAGGCTTTCTGTGGCCCTGGCCATACCCTTCAGGTTTTTCTTTTTTTCGCCCAAGACTGGGTGCGTTTGAACCAAAGCCAATCTCATTAGATCTCCTTCACCCAGCGCATGGCTTCAGCAAGGGAAGCTTTTTTGCCGGTCATGAGAATGCCCACGCGGAAGATGCGCCCAGACATGATAATTACAAACCAAATACTCAGGATAAGAATGCCGATAGATAGTCCAAGTTGCCACAATGGTGGTGACGCCAAATTCACGCGCATAAACATGACAAGCGGCGCTGTCAGAGGAATGAGACTCATGACCACTGAAAATACAGAATCGGGATTTTGCAGGATGAAGGTCATCGAGATAATGGGCAGCAATATGGGAATAATGATGAAGGGCGTGAATTGCTGCGCTTCCTGATCATTGGTGACCATGGCTCCTACTGCAGCGAAAAGCCCCGAATACAGGAAGTAACCGAGGATGTAGAAGAGAATGAAGAAGAAAAATGTCGATGGCTGAACCACCGTGGAAATGTACTCCATCTTGTCTGCCGAAATCAGACCTGAAGCCGCAACACCGACGGTCATCAATCCCCAGGCGCAATACTGAGTAAGCCCGACTGCGCCGATTCCCAATATCTTTCCGGCAAAGTACTGACCTGCGCCCATGCTGGAAAGTACGACCTCGGTCACCTTTTGGGTTTTGTCCTCGATAATGCTACGCTGGATCATCACGCCGTAGCTCAAAATGGTCATATAGAGCACCATGACAAAGAAGAAGGCACTGAAAAAGACCAGTTCGAATCCAGCCTGCTCGGCATCGCCCTTGTCGTGTCGATAGGAACTTAGACGTACTCGAATATTGAGTTGCTCATAGAGCTCTGGATCCAGATTCAATTCGATCATCTTGGCCCGTCGAAGCACGCCCGTGATGCGCGAATCGAGCATCTGCATCAGGGAAATGTTGCTCACCACTCGCCCATGGAACTCGGCCTTGACGCTATCCGAAACGACCACCGGCAGGTAGATGTACCAGTCCAGCTCTCCATCCTCCATGAGTTCGGAAAGGATGTCTGTGTCTTGGAGGGCCTGCACGGAAATGCCCTTGGGAGGATGAGCATCCAGGAAACGAAAGCGGAGCTCGCCTTCAGAAAGTTCGGACTGGATGCTTTCCTCGATGGCCGTTTTGTACTTACCCGACTCATCCATA
>JACNKJ010000372.1 GCA_014382085.1 bacterium | reverse complement strand
ACAAATACCCGGTGCCCGGGCGGGACAAATATCGGAGCGTTGGGAATCCCATACGCTAGGCCCTTGGCCATGGGCAAAAAAACGCGGGAGCGGAGAAACACCGCCGCCCGCTTCGCTAGCCGGGAAAGGGACGCTTAGTGGCCGTTACCGCCCCCATTGCCGCCGCCGTTTCCACCACCATTACCTCCGCCATTGCCGCCATACTGACCGTGGCCATGTCCGCCGCCGCCGGGAATGTGTTCGCCGTCGATGATCTCGTCGAAAGCTTCCTGGCTGAGATAGCCGGGCTCATAGACGACATCAAGGAGGCCCAATTCACGCACGAAAGCTCGCAGGTGATTTTCGGATCCCGCCAAGAGACGAGAATATGCGCGATCGATGTCGGCGAGTTCCGCCACTTCCATGGCTTCAATCAAATCGAGGATATCGATTTCCTCGATGGCGCCACCCACCTGCAAGGCTTCAATCAATCCCGCCGCACCCTGAGCGATGAGGACATCGTAGAGTTCCTGCAGATCGGGATTCGTGAAAACGCCTTCCGGATTGTCTCCCACCGGATCTTCCAAACCGTAGCGAGTGATGAGCACGAGCATCTTGTTCATGTGCATCTGTTCGCTCTGGGCGATGTTGTCGAATACAGCGAGATCATACAGACCCGCGAAATTAAGATAGACGTCGCGCGCAAGCTTCTCTTCCTCGCGCATGAACAGCAGGTCTTCAATTTCTTCCTCGCTGATTTCACCAATTTCCACGTTGTCCGGACCATTGCCGCTCGCATAGAGAATGGACTCGGAAAGATTGCTGGACTCGGCCGGACTGTTGGGGCTCTGGCCGCATCCGCTCAATACCAGGAACAGGGTGATCAAGCCGGATAGAACGAGTGTGCGCTTCATACTTTCTCCTTTAAAAAACCCGAGTAATTCTTCGCGACCCCCTCGGAGGAATCGCTCGCTACCTTCACAAAACGGGTATTTGCATAGGATATACCTGGGTTAACGCTCGTTTTTCTAAAATTGCATCTGATTAAGTTTCAACAACATATGAATTGCCGCCAACTATCATAAGTTTGACGGTGCACCTGTAGCGGCGCTTACCTGTACGACATCGTTCGGTTAACGCCATTTTCTCTTGCGGGCTTGACGCTGGAGCGTTCTGAAGAGTTCTTAGGAGGGTTCCAATCCAAGAGGTAGGCCATGAAGAACACCGCCAAGGCCCGACTGGGCGAAGCCATTGAATTCTTGCGTGAGATCGTTCGCATTCCATCCTTCAGCGGGAAGGAAGAAGGCGTGGCCAGGGCCATCGCCGCTGAGATGGAACGCTTGGGCTACGACGAGGTGAAGATCGACAGTTTCGGGTCGGTGATCGGTCGCATTGGAAACGGGCCGCGCGCCATCGTATACGATGCGCACATCGACACCGTGGGCGTGGGCGACCCCGAAGCCTGGGCCCACGACCCCTTCGAGGGAAAACACGAAGCGGGTTGGATTTGGGGACGCGGAACCAGCGATAACAAGGGCGGACTCGTATCCATCCTATACGGCGCGACCTTGGCCAAGGCGAGCTTACCCAAAGAATTAAGTCTCTATGTTGTGGGCAGCGCCATGGAGGAGGACTGCGACGGCATCGCGTTTAAGACCATCATCAGCGAAGACGGCCTTCGCCCCGAAGCGCTGCTACTGGCTGAGTGCACGGGCCTACGTGTTTATCGCGGACATCGCGGCCGCATGGAAATTGCCATCACCACTCACGGCGCCAGTTGCCACGCCAGCGCGCCCGAGCGAGGCGAGAACGCTGTGTACAAGATGGCGCGCATCATTCCCGAGATTGAAAGGCTGAACGAGCGACTTGCCAACGATGCTTTCTTGGGCAAGGGAAGCATTGCGGTGACGAAGATCGAGAACGACACACCAAGCCTCAACGCCGTACCCGATCGTTGCGAAATCTTCATCGACCGTCGCCTGACCGCGGGTGAGACCAAGGAAAGTGCCCTGGCCGAACTTGCCGAGATCGCGGGTGACGCAGATATTCGCGTGCTCGTACACGAAGCCGAAGCATGGACAGGTAAGCGCATGAGTATGGAAAAATACTTCCCCACCTGGACACTTGAAGAGGAGCATCCCGCCGTGCAGGCCGCAGCGGGCGCCGCACGGGAAGTGCTTGAGCGTGAACCGGAAATTGGTCGCTGGACTTTCTCAACCAACGGCGTCTACACGGCGGGCATCGAGGGCGTGCCCACCTTGGGCTTTGGCCCCGCCGAAGAAGAGTTCACCCACTCCATCGATGATCGGGTAAGTGAAGACGATCTGCTTGCCTCCATTCTCTTCTACGCAAATTATCCCAAACACTTCAGCGCATAAAAAACCCCAGGGCGAAATGCCCCGGGGTTTTTCTATCGATTCAATACAGATCAGGGAAAGAGACTGATCGAGTATTCCAAGATATCAACGGTGAGATCCGGATTGTGGACACCGTTGCTCCGGTCCTCGAGCACCGAGCGGAAGTAGAACACCGCTTCGGCTTCCGGCAGAGTCATCGTGATGGGAACGTTCACATAATCGTCCGCATCAATGAGCTCCTCGGCCAACAGGATCGCCCGAAGTTCCGCCATGAGATCCATGACATCGGACTGGACGAAGCCGTAGTTGAAGCCTTCACCCGCGGCCCAATCGTCACCGTCATCGATGCCACCATCGTGGCAGTCGGTGGTGTTACAACCGGCTACATTGGGCTCCGTCTCTTCATAGTACATGTTCATGGTATGGCCGCCGGCCCAGGCACCCACCACGGTCGCCATGTGGCAGTCCACACAACCATTGTCCGCACCCTGGTGCGGATCCGAGGAATCTAAACCTTCGGACAGGTAGCCAAGATCTCCAGCAAGGAAGTTACCCTGGGGTCCGTGGTGGGGTCCCCAACGCTTGTTGGTGATCTCGACACGGGTTCCAGCGTCTTCCACGGAGGGGTCCACCGCACGCGACTGGTGACAGTTCACGCAAAGGTTCGCCAAGCCGAAGTCGAAGGTTCCGCCTTCAGTCAGGTCGACGGGGTCGTCGGTCCTGAGCGAGAAGTCCTCATTGGTGTGAGGCTCGTGGCAGGTGAAGCAACCGATGCCGCTCGGATTCATAGGCTCGATGGCCTCGCCCGTGTCGACATAGTGTATGAAGCCTTCGTGGGTGTGGCAGTAAGAGCAGTCTGTGCCATTGCGATCGATGTTCTCACCACTGGCATGCTTCGAGCCACCCCACTGTCCAGATATGGCGACAACTTCAGAGTCCTCACCATGACAGTCCATGCAAGTCACAGTTCCCGGAGGGCCGGTGGGTCCATCGCTACTGACCTGCCCCCGATTATGTGACCACATCCAGAGTTAGGATGCGGCTAAAATGGG
>JACNKJ010000187.1 GCA_014382085.1 bacterium | reverse complement strand
GCACCTCGCGCATGACTCCCAGCGGCGGACGATGCTCCTTCCACCAATTGCTGTGTAGGACAAAACTGCGGAAGCTGCGTCGACTCAATGGGAGGTGGCTCAAGGGAAGCATGCTGGCCTCATGCCCCCAAAATTCGTAGGCGATTTTATCTTGGTAGATCCAGCGGCGCAGCAAGTCGCGATCGAATTTTCCGAAGCGGCTCCAGAGAGTGAGATGATGGGCACGATCCACCACATTTACGCTGTCCAGTTGAAGCCCGCCGCAGGATTCCAGATGATCCACGAAGCTCTTGCGCGTAAGCTTTCTTGCGCGCGGCCGCAGAAGACCTTGGCGCTGAAACCAGAGCCGCCGAACCATTTCAATATCCACACCATAAGCTTTGGGCATTGGATCCTCCGAAGCCAAGCTATCAGAATTGTCCAAACTGTGCTAGCTTGGCGGCATGAGCATCTATTCAGATTTGACCCCTTGGTACGATCGGCTCTTCCCCGTAGGAGATCAGCAGGCTGTATTTCTTCTGCATCGCCTGAGCATGGCTGAAGTATGCAGCGTACTTGACACGGGTTGCGGCACGGGTAGGCATCTTGAAATTCTCGCCGATGCGGGATACATCGTGGCCGGCCTCGAACCCGAGGCCGATATGGCCGCTGAAGCCAACCGTCGGCTCAAGGGGCGAGGTAGAGTCGAAGTTCTGAGCCTGCAGAATGCCGCCCAGGTTCCCGGCGCGCCCTTCGACGTCGTACTTTGTTTGGGCAACACCCTGGCTCATCTCCTGGATGGATCCGCCCTGGCAGAAGGTTTGGCCACTTTGGCGAGAGTGCTCAAACCCGGCGGCCTGTTCATTGTGCAGCTCGTGCACTTCGAAAAGGTCCTGCGCGAGGGACTGGATCCCTTCTCCGTAAAAGTACTGGAAGACGGATCGGAATTTCATCGCAGCTACGATTTTAGTAGGGCACCTGAGCGACTGGGCTTCAGTCTTCGTTTCGAAAACGAGGCGATACGCTTCGAGGAAAGTTTCGACCTTCGGCCCTGGACCATGGATGAACTCGACCCGGCCTTCGAAAAACACGGATTTAAGATTGAAGAGTTATGCGGAGATTGGAGCGGAGCTCCTCGGCAGCCCGATTCGCCGGCCAGCATCATTTTGGCTCGGCGTCGGTGAATTGAACCTTATCTGAAGACTCTTCGTCCCAAAGCGGTGTTGAGACGCCCCGCCTCCTCCTCATCGAAGGCGTGGAAACGCCAGGCCAGCACGCCATAGAATAGAATTCCAACCGCGATCACCAGGAGCAGGCTGGGGATTCCACTGATCCACCCCGCTAGTGGCCACAGGACCAGGCCCATGAGTCCTCCGAAGAAAATGGTGCGGAAGTTCGCCCGCCAGGGAATGCGCACGCGGATATGTCTACGCAACATGCCGAAACTGAGCACATACCCGAAGATCAAGGCGCTGCCTGTTGCAATGGCCGCACCGTTGGCGCCGCCGAAGGGTCCGTCCAGGGGAATCAGAATGAAATCCATGACAATGTTGTAGATGAGGAATAGACGGCTCCAAAGCGTGATCTCGGGTTTTTCGAGAATGAGGGGCAGGAAGCTCATGGTGTTCAGAAAATGAGTGGCCACCATGGCGGCAAAATAGATGCGGAAGGGCGAGACCGCGTCGATCCACTTGGGATCGTAAATGTGTACGATGAGCGGCTCGGCCAAAATCAGTGCGCCCACCAACAAGGGAAACAGGAAAACCGTGACCATTTTATTGTAGAAACGGAAGACCTGAGCCAGTTGACCCTTGTCCTGCTTCTCCGTGTACTCCTTCACGTAGACCGGCACGATCACCTTGAGTAAAAGGTGCATGGGCACCAGGGCGATGAGCGCGGTTACGATCTGCGTGGCGATTCGATAAACCCCCGCCACGCTTGCCTGCTGATAGTGACTGATGATCCAAGTGTCGATATCGGTGTAAAGGGCGATGAGTGTGAGACTGGTGGCGTATTGCAAGAGCCCGTAACGGGCCATCCGCCTGATGGGCAAAGCTTCGTCGCCGCCGCCTTCGATGTTCTTGCTCAATCCGATCATGCGGCCCAAGTAGGCGAGCAGATACACACCGTTGCTGATCACCAGGAAGGTGAAGAGCTTTTCAAGGGTTCCCACAAGGGGAATGTCACCCTCGCTGGGTAGCCAAACGATGAAGAGTGTCAGCTTGAGGGCTTGGAAGCCCACGGTAGCGGCGTTGCGAAAGGCCTGGCTCCGGTGAGCGGTGAGCATTTCATCGAAGACCGTAGCTTCGAACTTTAGAATGGTGAAGAGCGCGAAGTAGGGAAGCAGGCCATTCCACTCGGCCACGTTGAGCCAGCTGGATAGGACATCGCGGAAGGCCCAGGCCAGGAAGACCATGATACTTCCACCCAGCAAATGCCCCAGCCCTCCGATCATCTGTAGGCTCAACGCGCCGCGGCGGTTTTTCTTGCCGAGGAATTCAGGCAGGTAGCGCTGAATGATGGGCGAGATGCCCAGGGAAAGCGCCATGGCGCCCTGCATGTATCCGCCCAGGACCACCGAGTAGACGCCGTAGTTGTGGTTGCTGAGTTTGCGGGCCAGCACGATGGAAATGATCAGCGACAGGAAATAGCTGGAGTAGGTTCCGAGGACCACGAAGATCGTGTCGCGGAACATGCCCTTCAGTTTTCCGCCGCCGGGGTCGCTCATGCTACCAAACCGTCACCGCGCCAAGTGTGATGTCGAATCTGCGGTCCGCGCCTTCCGCCGGTTCGGGACTGCGCAACTCCAGGATAAGTTCCACTTCCTTACTCAGCAGCACGTTGAGACCGATGGCGCTACTGGCGTGTTCGAATTCATCATCCACTTCCGTGAATTCCAATTCCAGGAAGGCCTCGGCCATTCCGGCAATGCCGTACCAGAATCCGGAAGCTAATGACATCGCACTGTCACCCTCTCCGACTCCATCGTGGAACCAGTTGAGGGTCGGACGTGCATAGAGTCCTAAACCTTCGAAGTCGAGGTTAGCTTCCAGACCGGCAGCCATGGAACTGAAACCCAGACCGGGGCCGAAAGCTACCATTTCGAAGTAGGCATCGAGCTTGAATGTCTTTTCGAATTCGCCGTAGAAATTCTTGAAGATTCCCATGCTCAGAAAATCTACGCCGCCGGGTCCCATTTCCGGGTATCCGATTCCCGTGAACAAATAGACATGGGCGCTCTCGTGAATTCCCCATGAAGGACCGATGACCAAGCTCTTGCCCTGACCCTCTGGGCCATCCAGCCCGACCCCGCTTTGGGTGAAATAGAATTCTATGACTCCCGGACCCATGGGATAGGGCTCCCAGGTGTCCACGGCCATGGCGGCGGGAACTAAAGTGAGAATCAGCAAAAAACTCGTGATGCCTTTCAAGACATGCCTCCCTGAAAAGGGTCCGGCGACCTGACGGAGAGAATAACTCCGGGGTCTTGGCCGCTACATTAACGAGCGGGCGCGTCCGCCGTCCACCGTGAAAACCTGTCCCGTGATGAAGGATGCCCGATCGCTGGCCAGGAAGGCCGCCGCCGCCGCGATTTCTTCGGGCTCACCAAGGCGTTTCAGAGGCGTCGCCGCGCTCCAACTGCTCATCACATCTTCTTCTCGAGCGCCAGTATCCTTTGAAACCCGTGCGGCCAATTCTTTGAGTCGATCGGTACGCGTGTATCCCGGGGCCACTGAATTCACTGTGATCCCGAAAGCACCCAGTTCGTTGGCCAATGTGCGGGCATATCCTGTGAGACCGGCTCGCAGGGCGTTGCTGAGCATCAAACCTTCGATGGGCTCGCGCACACTTACGGAGGTGAGAAAAAGAATGCGCCCCCAGCGGGCCGACTTCATGGCGGGAATGGCAGCCTGGGCCAAGCCCACGGCGCCATGCAAAATGAGATCGGCGGCGCTGCGCCAAGCGGTCTCGTCCAACTGATCATGATTGCCCGTCGGCGGGCCGCCGGAGTTCACGAAGAGAATCTCCGCCTCACCCATTTGCTTGCGGCAGGCCTCTGTCCATGTGGCGCGAGATTCGGAGGAGGCTAGATCGAGTGAATGGCTAAAGGGGCGATGCCCCGTTTCCGCTTCGATCCTCTTCACCGCGACCGCGAGATTTTCTTCGCTTCGCGAGCCGAGGGCCACACGAACACCTTCCCGGGCAAGTTCCCGAGCGACTGCGAACCCGATTCCGGTCGAAGCACCGGCCACCCAGGCGACGCGATCTTTGATTCCCAAATCCATACTTCCCTCCTAAAAGGTGATTCTACAGGGTCGCAAGGATTTGGGAAGCAGATAGCAGAAAACCCCCGCGGATTGCGAGGGTTTCTGGCTGTAAGCTGATGGCCCGATATTAGAACATCGTCGGCACGTTTTCCACGCGCACAACTTCGGGCACCTGTTCCTTGAGGGTGGCCTCTACGCCGGCCTGCAAGGTAATGGCGGCCGAGGGGCAGCCCACGCAAGCGCCCTGGAGACGCACGCGGACCACACCATCGCCGGTGACTTCCACGAGTTCGATATCGCCGCCGTCCATACGCAGGGCGGGACGAATCATGTCGAGGGCTTTTTCAACGCGCTGGGTGAGTTCCTGATTCTCGCTCACGGCTCCTCCTCGGGGCCTGGGTCCACCGCCAATCTAGCCGAGAGACGCGTCCCCTGCAAGGGTGTGAGAGGCGGATCTGTTCAGGGCCTGCTCCAGATCTGCAATGATTTCATCGATATCCTCAATGCCCACCGAGATTCTTACGAGCCCCTCGTCGATGCCGGCCTGGCGACGAAGCTCCGGCGACATGCCCGCATGAGTCATGCTGGCGGGATGCTGAATGAGCGTTTCCACGCCACCGAGGCTCACGGCAAGCTGGGCCAGCTTCACGGAATTCATGAGCTGCCGCCCGGCCTGCAAACCTCCGCACAGGCCGAAGGAAATCACGCCACCTCCACCTGAAGCTTGGCGCTGGGATAGTTCGAACTGAGGATGACTCGGAAGGCCTGGGTAACGTAGCCACTGAACATCTTCCCGCGCCTCCAGCCAACGGGCCAAAGTGAGCGCGGATTCACAGTGCCGCTCCATGCGCAGGGCAAGAGTGCGTAATCCGCGAAGCACCAGGAAAGATTCCATGGGACCAAGTACCCCGCCAAGCAAGTTGAGTGACTTGCGCAGGCTGCGATGATCTTCATCGCCGGCCGCAATCATGGCTCCGCCGATCACATCGGCATGGCCGTTGATGAACTTGGTCAAACTGTGCACCACGATATCCGCACCCAATTCCAAAGGGCGCTGCAGGATGGGCGTGAGGAAGGTGTTGTCCACCGACAGGCGCGCATCATGGGCATGGGCGATGTCGGCGAGTGCGCGAAGATCGCTGACCACCATGGTCGGATTGCCCGGCGTTTCCACGTGCAGCAGGCGTGTGTTCCCCTGCATGGCAGCCGCCACCGCGCAGGCATCGCTGCTGTCCACGAATGTCGCCGTCACGCCAAGGCGCGACAGGGGTCCTGCTAAAAGTGATGTCACGGGACCGTAAACCGACTCGCCGCAGACCACATGGGAGCCTGCGTCCAAAAACGTGGCCATCATCGTATGAATGGCCGCCATGCCGCTGGCACAGGCCTGGGCTCCGGCACCACCTTCCAAATCGGCCAGTGCATTTTCCAGGGCGCCCACTGTTGGATTACCCATGCGCGTGTAGATGTATCCCCCATCTTCGCCTGCGAAACAGGCTGCGCCCTGCTCGGCATTGTCGAACTTGAAAGTGGAAGTCTGGACGATGGGAGGCGTAACCGCCCGGTACTCGTTATCGGCGGCGCCCGCGTGTACACAACGGGTCTTTGGGCTCCTGGAAGCTAGCTTCATGGCGAACCCCCTTTCCCGAACAATCTAGGCCGGCAAAAGAGTTTCGCAAGATTGAAACCTTGTTAACCTATTATAATTAGAAAGCTTAGGCTCTGCGGGCAGTGATTCCTTCGATACTTAGGCATCGCCGTGGGCTCGGCGGAGAATAATCTCGTCCTGAAGTTCGCGGCTGAGATCGCAGAAATAGTCGCTGTAGCCGGCCACCCGAACAATGAGGTCGCGATGCTCTTCCGGCTTCGCCTGGGCAGCGCGCAAGGTTTGGGCATCCACAACATTGAGCTGAATGTGATGACCGTCCAGGCGGAAGTAGCCGCGCAAGAGCATGGCCACTTTTTCGATGCCAGCCTTCTCCGATAGAAGGCCGGGCAGAAACTTCATGTTGAGCAATGTGCCGCAGGTGCGCAGGTGATCCATCTTGGCCGCCGACTTGAGCACCGCCGTAGGACCCTTGCGATCGGCTCCCTGCACCGGGGAGATTCCCTCGGACACGGGCAGGCCCGCGTGGCGCCCCTCGGGCGTGGCTCCCAGCACCGATCCGAAATAGATGTGGCAGGTGGTGGGCAGCATATCCAAATGATAGCGACCGCCGCGCAAGTTGGGCCGGCCATCTACCGCGTCAAAAAGTGTGTCGAAGACATCGCGCATGATGGCATCAGCGGCATCATCGTCGTTGCCGTAGCGAGGGCTGCGCTCGGACAGGGTTCGCCTAATCTCTTCGCGATCCTCGAAGTTGACATTCAGCGCGGCGAGCAGTTCATCCATGCTCAGCGCACCCTCGAAAACATGCGTTTTCAGTGCCGAAAGACTGTCGGTGATACTGCCGATACCCACGCCCTGCACAAAGCTGGTGTTGTATCTCGCGCCGCCGGCATTGTAATCCAGGCCCTTTTCAATGCAGTCGTCGATGAGCACCGACAGAAAGACCGCCGGCATCTTCTCGGCGTAGATCGCTTCGATGATCGCGTTGCCCGGTAGCTTGATGTCCATGAAGTGTCGCAGTTGAGTCTGGAAGGCGGCGAAGAGGTCTTCATAGTTGGCGAATTCGCGGGGGTCACCGGTTTTTGGCCCCAACTGTTTTTGGGTACGCGGATCGAAGCCATTGTGCAGGGTGATTTCCAAAATCTTGGGCGTGTTGAAATAGCCCGTGAGGATGTAGGCCTCCTTGCCGAAGGCTCCCGTTTCCACGCAACCGCTGCTGCCGCCATCCCGCGCGTCGGCCAAGGTTTTGCCGCAGCGCAGCATCTGCGCCACCACGCCATCCACGTTGAACATGGAAGGATAGCCATATCCCTTGCGCAGCACGCGCAGCGCCGCCTTGAGGAAACTGTCTGGGCTCTTGCGACTCAACTGGATGTTGCACTGAGGCTGCAGCAGATGGATCTCGTCGAAGACTTCAAGGATGAGAAAGCTGAGTTCGTTCACGCCATCGGATCCATCGCGCAGAATGCCGCCCAGATTGATGTTCGTGAAATCGTTGTAGGTACCGCTCTCGGCTGCGGTCACGCCCACCTTGGGCGGTGCGGGCTGATTGTTGAACTTGATGAGAAAGCACTGAAGCAGTTCCCGCGCGTCTTCCTTCGTCAGTTTTCCCGCCGCCAGTTCGCGTTCATAAAAGGGCAGCAGATGACGGTCCAAGTGCCCGGGATTCATGGAGTCCCAGCCATTGAGTTCAGTGACTGTGCCCAGATGCAGGAACCAGTACATCTGCAGGGCTTCGTGGAAAGTGCGCGGCGCGTGAGCAGGTACATGGCGGCAGATATGGGCAATACTACGTAACTCCTCGCGGCGAGCCGGGTCTTCTTCTAACTCGGCCAGCTCATCGGCCAGATCAGCATGGCGCTCGGCAAAACGAATAACGCCATCGCAAGCCAGATCCATGGCGCGAAGTTGCTCACTCCTGGCTTCGTCATCCGGATCTCGGTCCAGTATATCGAGAGCGGCGGCGATCTCCGCTTTGAAATCCAGAAGACCCTTCTCGTAGGGCTTGCCGTCGAGTGTCGTGTGTCCGGGCGCGCGCTGCTCCATGAACTCGGTGAAAACGCCGGCAGCGAAAGTGTCTTTCCAATTTAGGGGGAGCTCTTTGAATATCTGGTCGCGCAGGCTTCTTCCCTGCCAGTAGGGAAGAACTTCGCGCAGGTGCAAATGAATATCCTCTTCGCTCACCGCATAAGGAATCTTTTCCCGATCGCGCAGGATGCGCAGGTCTTCCTCACTGTGACAGGTGAGCTCGGGAAAGGTGGGCACCGCCCTTGGCGCAGGGCCACGCTCGCCAACGATGAGTTCACCCTTACCCAAGTGTAGGGTCTTGCGCTCGCAGAGATGCGCGAAGGTACTTGCACGCAGCATGGGCGTTGAAAGTTTTCCTTCATTCTCGCGGTAGTACTCGGTGATCAGGACGGCTCTCTCCATGGAAAGACTCACCGGCGTTTCCCGGCTCTCACGTCTCAATTCGGTAACGCGCTCATTCATCCTTTTCACCTCCAATGCTCACAGGCAGATTCGCCTTTCGCAGTATCGATGCCAGCGCTTCTAATTTCTCGCCATTTGCCTGAAGATTCTCCGACAGCGTCCAGTTCAATCCGAAGCGAGGATACTTGTCCCGGGCACCGGAATGAAAGGGCAGCAGGGTCAGGCCCACGAGATTTTTCAAGTCGACCAGGATCTCGGCGGTGGCCTTGATGTTCGCTTCGTCATCGTTGACGCCGGGAATCACCGGCACCCGGACTTCCACCGCGCAGCCGATTTCCCCAAGCAACTTGAGGTTTGACAGCAACAGAGCATTGTCCGTACCGGTTAGCTCTCGGTGCCTGTCGGGATCCATGATTTTTAAATCGAAGAGCACCAAGTCGGCTCGCTCGGCCATGGCGCGGAATACCTGTGAATCGGCATGGCCGGTGGTATCCACCGCCCGATGCAATCCGGCATCGTCACAAGCTTCCAAGGCGGCAATCAGAAAATCGGCCTGAGCCAGGGGCTCGCCGCCGGAAAAGGTAACTCCCCCACCGGACTCCTCATAGAAAACGCGATCGCGCTGGAGTTCTACCAGTAATCCTTCGACGCTCACCTGACGGCCCAACAGTTCGCGGGCGCCCACGGGACAGGCTTCGACACATTCCCCGCGCAGGCGGCAGCCCTGTTCGTCGGTCTGGCTTTTGCCATCTACCATGACGATGGCCTCTTCGGGGCAAGCCTCTACGCACTTGGCGCATCCCAGGCAAAGTTCCTCGCGGAAGAGAAGCTGGGCTTTCGCAGATCGGCTTTCGGGATTGTGGCACCAGGGGCATTGGAAGGGACAGCCCTTGAGGAATACCGTGCTACGAATACCGGGGCCGTCATGCACGGAGAAGCGTTTGAGATCGAAGATCAGGCCACGGGTCATGGCAGGTCGACCTTCTCCTGCTGGGCGAACTGCATTTCATAAAGCTGACGATAGAGCCCGCCCGCCGCCATGAGTTCGTCGTGACGGCCCTCCTGCACCAGCTGCCCATTATCGATCACCGCAATGCGATCGGCCCCGTGAATGGTTGATAGCCGATGGGCGATGACCAGTGCCGTGCGTCCGCTCATGAGGCGATCGATGGCCTCCTGCACAAGCATTTCGCTCTCGGTGTCCAAGGCGCTGGTTGCTTCATCGAAGATGAGAATTTCGGGATCCTTCAGCAAGGCACGGGCGATGGCCAAGCGCTGACGTTGGCCGCCGGAAAGCTGTAGGCCGCGCTCGCCGATGATGGTGTCATAGCCTTCGGGCGCGTCCAAGATGAAGTCGTGGGCGCGAGCGGCACGAGCAGCCTCTTCCACCATTTCCCGCGTGGCCGATGGACGACCATAGGCAATGTTGTTCAAGATGGAGTCGTTAAAGAGCAGCACGTCTTGGGTGACGATGCCGAACTTGTCGCGCCAGGATGAGAGCTTGAACTCGCGCAGGTCCCTGCCATCCACGCTCAGTCGACCGGCGTCCGGTTCGTAGAAACGCGCGAGCAGATCGGCCAGTGTACTCTTTCCCCCGCCGCTGGGACCCACAAGAGCCACGATTTGGCCTTTGGATATTTCCAAGTTTAGATCATGGATCACCGGCAAACCCTCGCGATAACCAAACTCCACGTTCTCGAAACGGATGGCCTCGCTCAAGGGACCCGGTACCTCGCCGTGCTCCAGGCACGAGCGCTCGGATTCTTCATCCAATATCTGGAAGATGCGCTCACCCGCGGCCACGCCTTCCTGAACGATCTGATTGAGTTCGGAAATGCGACGCAGCGGCCCCACGATGCTCAGCACCGCCACCACGAAAAGTACCAGATGACTGGCCTCCATGTTGCCCTGCAAAACTTGCACGCCGCCATATCCCACGATGAAAACAACCGACAGACTGCCGAGCATTTCGCTGAGCGGCGCATTGAGGGCGCCTAGGGCACGCAGGCGGACAGAGCTTTTGAAGTAGTCCAAATTAAAATAGCCGAAGCGTTTCACCTCGTCGGCCTCCCGGCCGAAGGCCTTAACCACGCGTGCGCCGGTAACGGTTTCGCCGATGGCCCCGGCCATCTCGCCCATGCGCACCTGAATGCGCGTGCTGTCTCGCCGGAGCAATTTCCCGAGGGTTCGCATGAGCAGAGCGTTGATGGGCACGATGAGGAAGGTGAGCAGGGAAAGCTTCCAACTGATGGCGAAGATGATGATAAGGCCCACGATCACCATGAGTCCGTTTCGAAACAGCGAGGCCGTGGCCCCCACGATGGCGCCCTTGAGCGTGTTCACGTCATTCACCACGCGACTGATAAGCACGCCGGTCTGCTGGCCGTGGAAAAATCCGAGAGGTAGGCGCTGCAGGTGAGAGTAGAGATCGCGGCGAATGTCGTAGAGGCTGCGTTGCTCTAGGTAGTGCACAAGGTAAGCCTGAATGTAATCGAAAAGATTCTTCAGAAAGTACGCCAACAAAATGGCCATGAGCCCGCGCATAAGACGCTCGCGCGCTTCGCCGCGGTCGAGCCAACCCCGCGCGCGCGATAAGCTACGATCCTTCCATCCTTCGGCGCGGTCCAGGAAATTGGGTTCCCCGGTTTCCGGAGCGCTCATCTCGATCTGCGCTGGACCCGTGGGTTCATTCTTGAAGAGGTTGTCGAGGAAGGGAACGATGAGTGTGAGCGAAATGCCGTTGAGCGCCGCAAACAGGAAGATGGCCCCCAGGGCCAAAATGCAGCGGCGCCAATAGGGCTTCAGATAAGTGAGGAGTCGGCGGGTGGTGCTCATTGCGGGAATGTAGCAAATATCGGCACGGGGACCATCCAAGAAATATTCGGATTTTCAGGCTTCGCCCCTTAGAAGTTGAAAACATACTGGATTGCTAAGGGTGCAATGGATTCTTCTTCTGTCGGGAAGGGGAAAATGCGATGATAACTGACGATGAACCATTTCAATAGAATCTTGAACCTGTGGCTCGGATCCATCACATGGTCGATGGTTCTTCTCAGTTTCGCCTCACCGGAGCTTTCCGCCACGGCTCCCGACTACTTCTCCCCTGAATACCAACCCATTTTCGAGCAACTGACCGTGGACGATGGTCTACCCGAAAATTCGGTTCGCGCCATGATACAGGATCGCCATGGGTTCATTTGGCTGGGTACCCAAAACGGCCTGGTGCGTGGGCCTGGGGCCAACTCGGCTGCGGGCTTTGAGAGATAGCTTAATAGCACAAATGTGCTATTTGGAAAGCTCTGGAGATAAACCGGACCCATGTCAGAAATGAAAGCAGACAAGGTTGTCGACCTGCAGCGATTCTTCGACTAGCTCGGAATTGCAATCTGGTTCGATGGCGGTTGGGCGGTGGACGCGGTTCTTGGCGAACAAACTCGGTCTCACGATGACTTGGACATCATCGTCGTGGCATCGGATCTCGCGACATTGCGGCAAGCGCTCGAAAGCAGGGGCTATCAGGAGCAGCCTGAGGGCCGTGACTCAAACTTCGTGCTCGCAAATTCCTCCGGCCTGAAAGTCGACGTTCATGTCATCAGGATCAACGATGAAGGAGACGGCCTCTATCAGATGGAGGATGGTTCGATTTGGGTTTTCTCGGCCCAAAGTCTCTCTGGTCGAGGAAGGGTCTTGGATCACGAAGTCCGGTGCTTGACAGCAGAGGAACAAGTGCGCTGCCATAATGAAGGCTACGAGCCGCGGGAAAGAGATCTGGCGGATATGGCTTTGCTTGAGGCGCGTCTAGGTGTGAAACTGCCAGCGAGACTTCAACGCCCTAAAACTTGAGAAGCTCAATCAGATTGTAAGGAGAACTATGCGTCAGCTAGCCCTCATTCTGTTTATGACAACGTTCATTCTGGTCCTTGGCGGTTGCTCCAAAAATGAGCCTGAAAACCTAGAGTACATTTGTCACGAAAACATGGTGTTGATTTCCTCAGGAAGCTTCTCAATGGGCCAGGTAGGCCTGGAGGATGCTACTCCGGTTCATCAGACCACCCTGACTCATGATTTCTACATGGGCAAGTTTGAGATCACCAACGAGGAATACATGGCCGCCGTGCAATGGGCCTATGATCAGGGTCGTGTAACGGCCTCAAGTGAAGAGGTTCGGGCCTACGACATCATCTTGCTCAACCTTGCTGGAAATGATTGCGAATTGACCTTCGATCCCAATAGCGGTCAGTTTAGTCTGCGAGAAGCCCCAAGCGATTTCGCTGTAAATGCTTATCCAAATGGCTACGACCCAAGTCCGCACCCCATCAAGGCTGTTACTTGGTTTGGGGCGGCCTGTTATTGTGATTGGGTCAGCGAGATGTGCGGACTTGACCCTTTCTACAATGGAAGTTGGGATCAGACGGAATCTCACAATCCTTATCTCGCCGATGGATATCGCCTGCCCACCGAAGCGGAATGGGAATACGTGGCAAGCTACAACGACACTCGCGAGTACCCATGGGGAGACGATGATCCGGAATGCTCACTCGCCAACTACTCTCCCGTCGGTCACTGTGTCGGCTGGACAACGCCGGTCGGTGACTATCCGCTTGGAGCAAGTTCTCATGGAATCCTTGATCTTGGCGGCAACGTAAAAGAATGGATCGGTGACTACTGGTCGGAAAGCTACGAGGATGGGGCACAGACCAATCCGCTCGGATCGCAATTCGACGAACGCAGGATTGTTCGCGGAGGCTGGTGGGGAGCCGGTAGCATCTGGATGAAGAGCGCCATGAGGCAGGGTTCGGGCACCGGGGCCTCAGAGTATTCCGGCGGATTCAGGATATGCCTTATTGCTAACTAGAAGCTTTTCGACGAGATAGCTAGGAGAAGATGACCACATCCAAACCCAACAACGTTCGCAAGATGTACGATGACACTGCGCAACACTACGCAAAAATGATGGACTCGGAAATCAAGCTGCCCATCTATGGGGAACTCTTGGGACGCCTGCATGAGCGGCTTGAGAACATCGACGGTGTCCTCATCGACGCGGCCTGCGGCTCCGGGCACATGCTCTCCATGTATCACGAGCGCTTCGAGACCAAACGTCCCCTCCTTGGCTTGGATCTTTCCCCAAGAATGGTCGACATCGCCAACGAGAACTTCGGTTCTCTCGCTCAGTTCATGGTCAGCGACATGCGTGACCTGTCAGAAGTGGAAGATAGCTCAGCGGCGGCTCTCCTCAACTTCTTCGCCCTCCATCATCTGGATCCTTCCGATGTGGATAAGGCCCTTGTGGAATGGGCCAGAGTTATAAGACCCGACGGGCAACTGGTCCTTGGCGCTTGGGAAGGTAAGGGACTCATCGACTACGGCGAAGAGTCAGACATCGTCGCACTCAGGTATACTCAGGATGAAATCCAGTCCAAAACTGAATCCGCCGGATTCGAAATCATCCGATGCGCTGTGGAACCCGTGAAGGGTTTTCCCATGGATGCCATCTATCTCGAAGGAGTTCGGCAATAGAGGCCGAAACTGATTGAAGGGAGGAAGAATGGGTGTTTTAGTCATTCTCGGTCAATTCTTTTTAGGTTTGGGAGTATTGTTCATTGGCTTCGCGGCCATCTGGTATGTCGCCATTCGAAGCGAAAAAGAAGACTAAATCGTCGAGCCAATGAACGGATTCATGTATGTGTGAAGGGAGGATTGTGATGTACAGACTTAAGGTGCCTCGGTCGAGGCGATCTATCGCTTTTCTTATCCCGCTCCTGGTCATTCTCTTATATGGCTGCGGAACGAACTCCTCGGGACCTTCCGATGAGGACATCGAGCCCATCGAGCTGATTGCCGAGGAGCCGCCCTTCAACCTGCTGGGCATCGAAGCAGAATTCTATTCGAATGTGTCCTACGGACCCCACGACCGCAATGTCTTCGACTTCTTCCTCGTAGAGTCCGAAGAACCGACTCCGCTGGTGATTTTCATCCATGGCGGAGGTTTCGTGGCCGGTTTCAAAGAAATCATCTACATCAACGGACGCGCCGAGATCCTGGAGTGCCTTTACAACGGCGTGTCCTTCGCCACCATCAACTACCGATTCCTCGAGCCAGTCGACACCGATGGCGTCCTCAAGTGCATGGGTGACAGTCAGCGATGTCTGCAATTCCTTCGCTACCATCACGAACAGCTGAACATCGATCCTTCGCGCGTGGCCATCTACGGCGTTTCAGGTGGTGCTGGCACCGGGCTTTGGTTGGCCTTCAACGATGACATGGCCGATCCGAGTGCGACCGATCCAATCCTGCGGGAATCCACGCGCCTGAGCGCGGTCGGCGCCAAGGCAACGCAGGCCACCTATGATTTTGAAAAGTGGATTTCAGTCGTTTACGCGCCCCTCGGAATGACCATGGAGGACATGATCTCTCTGCCCGACACGTCGGAGCAGAGCATGATGTCCTTCTACGGTATCAGCTCCATCGAGGAACTCGACGACCCCGAGATCGTGGAATACCGCGCGCGAGTGGACATGCTCGCCCTGATGAGCTCCGACGATCCCGGGTTCTGGGTGAACAACAACGTCGAGACCACAGAGATGCCAGTCGACCTTGGAGAACTCCAACATCACGGTCTTCAGGCTCTCGCCCTGGCGGACCGGGCCGACGAAGTGGGACTTGGATACCAGGCCTACGTCCCTGCATACGAAGTGGCGGATCCCTCGGATGATTCCGTGGTGGACTTCCTACTGGACCGCCTCATCGATTAGTCGTCTGGCAGACGAGCCCTGGCATGAAAAAACCCCCACCAATCCGGCGGGGGTTTTTCATTTTCTGCCGGAGCCTAGCCGACCAATTCCTTGGCCTTCGCGAGCAGCTCCATGGGATTGCGCGCGCCGCCGGGTCCCACGGACTCGGACCAGAGGACCTTGCCGTTTTTGTCGATGAGGATCGTCGCCCGATCCGAAATGCCCGCTTCTTCGAGCCAAAGGCCGTAGGCCTTGGACACGTCACCTTTGGGATGGAAGTCGGTCATCAGGGGAAACGTAATGCCGTCGAAGGTGCTCGCCCAGCCCTTATGGCTGAACTTCGAATCCACACTCATACCCAGAACCTGGGTATCGATCGCGGCGAACTCCTCCAGAAGGGAGTTCAGACCCGGGATCTCGATGCTTCAAGTGGGCGTGAAGTCGAGGGGATAGGAAACGAAAAGCACGTTCTTGGAGCCCTTGAAATCCGACAGCTTGACTGTCTCGTCCAAGTGGCTGTCCAGGCTGAAATCCGGAGCGGTCGCTCCAGCTTCGATCAAGGCCATGGATTGCCTCCGTTTGAGGTAAGGGTGACACGGTTTACTTGCTGACAATATTTCACAAGTGCATGTGAATCTCAACAGGCGGATTGATCTCGGGACCCCACGATCCTGAACTCCACATTCCGTGGACGAGAGGGGCGGCGGGCTGCGATCGATCCCCTTTTGCGCAAAAAAACCCCCACCGGACTGGTAGGGGTTTTTTTATGGCTTTGGCTGTTTTTAAAGATGTTTCTCGAGTCGAGAGATCAAGCTGTATCGTGGTGGAACGCCGGCAATGGTGTCCACAGGGCGGCCTTTCTCGAATACGAGCAGGGTGGGAAGGCTTTTTACCTCATAGCGGATGGCCAGGTCCCGCTCCAAATCAACGTTGACCTTGGCGAAACGCAGCTTTCCCCCCATCAGGTCGCTCATTTCTTCGAGCATGGGCTCCATGGACTTGCACGGCTGGCACCAATCTGCCCAAAAGTCAACAATGACAGGGGTTTCCGAGTCTAAGATGACCTCGTCGAAGTTCTGGGCATTCAGGGGCTGGAGCTTGTCCAAGCGGGAATCCTCCTAAAGGGTACTCTGCACGGCGATTCACCATAGCCTGGACCCCAAGGCTCATCACAAGGACTTTTTTGAAGAAAATTTCGGGGCGCCACAATTAAGGTAAACGCTCGATGAAGTCGCCCAGTTTTCAAGACTTGCGCGACCTATATCATTTAAACTCGGATTTATTGATTAACGGGTTAATCCTATAAGCTAATTCCCGTTCCCATTCTGATGGCGCTATTCGCCAAATCCTTTCTTCCCAACTTCTTGCCGAGGCCGAGTAGCTGTGCTATATCATTCCGGAACTTTCCGATGCCCCCGGCGTAGATGCGCGCCCCTTCCACAGCGGGGCAAACCCTTACAAACAGTCACCTTCAGGATCAGGGAGCCATCCCATGGAGACGAATTACGACATCGAAGTGCTCAACGAGCGTGTGGAGCGCGAAAGCCGTTTCGCGCGGGAGATCGCCGAAGAGGTGGGCAAGGTCATTGTTGGCCAGCGCTATTTGGTGGATCGCCTCCTTATAGGACTGCTCTGCGGCGGCCACGTGCTGCTTGAGGGTCTGCCCGGTCTGGCCAAGACCCTGGCCGTTTCCAGTCTGGCCGGGGCGGTGAAGGCCGACTTCCGGCGCATCCAGTTTACCCCCGACCTGCTCCCCGCCGATCTGGTGGGCACGCAGATCTTCGATCCCAAGACCGGCGAGTTCCACACGCGCAAGGGTCCCATTTTCGCCAACTTCATTTTGGCCGATGAGATCAACCGTGCACCGGCCAAGGTGCAGAGCGCGCTGTTGGAATCCATGCAGGAACGCCAGGTGACCCTGGGCGGCGAAACCCACAAGCTGCCCAACCCCTTCCTGGTGCTGGCCACCCAGAATCCCATCGAGCAGGAGGGCACCTATCCCCTGCCCGAGGCTCAGGTGGACCGCTTCATGTTGAAGGTGAAAGTGGGTTATCCCAATCGCGGTGAGGAGAAGGAGATTCTCGCGCGGATGGGCGGCCTGGACACGCCCGCGGTGACGGCCATCACCGATCCCGAGAAGATCGCCGAGGGTCGTAAGCTTATACATGACATATACATGGATGAGAAGGTGAAGGACTACATCATCGATCTGGTCTTCGCCACACGCGAGCCGGAAACGGTGGGCCTGGGCGAGTTGATCACCTACGGAGCCAGCCCCAGGGCCACGCTCTACCTTTCCATGGCGGCCAGGGCCCACGCCTTTCTACGCGGGCGCGGCTACGTGACCCCCGAAGACGTGAAGAAGATCGGCCTGGACGTCCTGCGCCACCGCATCATCGTCAGCTACGAGGCCGAAGCCGAGGAAAGGGACAGCG
>JACNKJ010000371.1 GCA_014382085.1 bacterium | reverse complement strand
CGGATGCACGATGGCTTCCGCACGAACGATGCGCTCGAACACTGCTTGGCGAAGCTGAGGCAGGTAAAGCCCACCAAAGAGTCCATGCCATTAAGCGCAATTGCACTGCGCCTGTAGTACTTGATCGCGGGCATGCTCGCGCAGAGGGATGGGCAGGTTGGTGGCTTCATCGCATCGGCGGCTGGCCAGGAGCATGCGCTTGTGCATCCAGTGGCTCTCGGGATACTTCACGAAGAAGTTGCGCCAGGAACCGCCGCGCAGGAAAGGGCTGTCTTCCGGACTTTCGCCCAAGCGCTCACTGAGGCCGTGGAAACGTTCCGCTGCAGCGGCAGGAAGCGACCATTCGCCCATTTCCTGATAGCTGCCTGTGGGAAGGTAGGCACTGCCGGCGGCAGGGCGCGCGTCGAGCCACTCTGAGAAAAGGGCTGTGGGTCGATCGTCACGGTGGGAAAGGAATTCGAAGAGGCGCTCCATGTAGCCTTCGCCATAGCAGTGCTCGTGAGTGCCGCGCCAGAGTCCGAATTTCTCACCGTCGTCGAAGAGAACGCCGAGTCCATCTTCGGGAAGTTGATCCAGATGTGCTTCGAGTTCTTCGATGGGGCGGAAGGGAATCAAGTATCTGAGTTCCCTAGAAATGGGGAAGATGGCCACACTGCGACCGCCTTCTTCGCTCAGGTAGTAGTCGTTTAGCGAGTTGGGAGAGAAGCCCGCGCCTAGGAAGTGACTGTCGTCGAGCATGACATAGTCCACACCTTCCTCAGCGAGGATGCGTGGCAGGTGCGGTTCCCAAATGCGCTCGGCCAACCAGAACCCGCGCGCTTGGACGCTAAAGAGTTTCTCAATTTCAGACTGCATGCGATTGATCTGGGCGCGTTGATCCGCTTCAGGCAAAACACTGAGGATGGGCTCCCAGTAGGCGCCACCCACAATTTCGACCTGTCCGGCCTGGGCAAGCTCACCCAGACGCGCGAGGTATGCGGGTCGCGCGCTCCTCATCCACTCCAGCAGAGGACCGCTGGTGTGGAAGTTCATTTTCACATTGGGATAACGTTCCAGTGTATCGAGAAATGGCCCATAGGCCCGCTCGAATGCGTGCTCGATGACATGCCCGAAGTTTCCCACGGGCTGATGATTGTGAACGCCTAGCGCAATGCCACCGGGCGCGGGCACTATTGTCCGTCCTCGTCGATGGGAATGACAACGACCGAGTCGGGGGCGTTGAGATCGTCAACGATGGGCAAACTGTCATCGGACATGGCGGAATTGCTGTTACTCCCGATGAGCGCGAAGACGGCGATTTGAGCGTAGGGGGGCACGACTCCATCCCCGCCGAGCCCCGGATAGAGAACAGACCAGGGAATTGAAAGCTCGAGAGCGTCTGCGCTGGCCGCAATGGCTCCCCGACCCAGAGCAACCGTAGTGCCGTCGGGAGCAAGACTGCTCAGGGCAAGGTCGACGTGTCCCCAGGTACTGGTGGCGAACTCGGCGCCGAAATCAGGGACCGCATCGAAGTTCACGAGTTTGTTGAGACGGTTGACCACCGTGGCGTAGTCATCTTCGCCGTTGATGAGGGAGAGGTCGCTGAGGCCGGTGCCCTCTCCGTAGTCGGCGTCGATGTAGAGGTTCAGGGAATTGTAAGTCCCCGCGAAATTTCCGCTGGCAGCGAGGTAGAGGGAGTCTTCATCCCAGCTCACGTGCAGCGAGTCGTAGTCCATGTTGACCAGATTCCACAATCCCACATGTCCACCGTCATTGTAGATTTCGTTCCAATCGTCTTCGAGAGTTCCATCGATGAGGGGAGTGGCCCAAGGTTGATCGGGCATGGCCGATTCGTTGCTTCCTCCCGTAAATTCGAAAAGAACGTTCTGGGATGTTCCGTTTTCCACTCGAATGCCGGCAATGGTCAGGGTGCCATAGCCGGGAGCGGTGGCGACCACGGTATAGAGGCTGTCGGCCAGGGCATCGAATTCGAAGCTGCCGGTAGCGGAAATGGACCAGAGTTCCACATCGAACTGGGAACCAGTCGCCCAGAGGGTGAGACCGACGGGACCGGGATCAGCGCCTTCAAAGCTGAAGCTTCCGCTAAGGATTCCATCCGCGATTTCAGGCTCGAAGGAATACTGCAGTGTTTCGTCGTTGAGCTAGAATGAATAGAAACCACGTGGACCCGGGAAGTCCAAGTTGATGTCGGTGGGGTTGCCGTCGAGGACGGCTTGACCCGGAGAGTCTCCGGCGCCGAAATTGTCGGGTGCCCAGTCGCCATCGTGAGTGAACTTGAAAGTGAGGTTGTTATCGGCAAAATCCGAGTTCTTCACGGAGGCCCAAATTTGCCAGAGGTTATCATCGATCAGGCTAAGGTTGTTGCGCATATCGCTGGGGGTCCAGCTGATGCCGGAGAAGTCGCCGTTGATCTGGATGCTGCCGTAGTTGGAATCGAATTCGGCGGGTGCATCCGGGTCATCCGGTTCCTCGATGGTTCCCGGCGGATTCAGGGTAGGGCTTTCCGGATTGGGCAGACAGGCCGCGAGCCCGATAAGGATTGCGGGGACTAGAAATTTGAATGCTCCGCGCATGACGTCTCCGATCACTTCACCACAATGAGAGAGTTGGTGAAGCCGCCCTCTTGGGCCGTGCTGGGATTATTGGGGTCGGTTGTCCAGGTATTATTGTCGATGACGAATTTGTACATGTAGCGGCCTGGGGGAAGATCCACGATGATCGTCCAAACACCGTCGCCGTCGTGGTCATCCATGCGCCCGATAGTGTTGTCGTAACGTGCGCTGGGGCTCGCTGTCCCTCCCCACCAATTGCCTTCCCAGTTTCCCGCGAGAGTCACCAGTGAAGCGGCGGGCGCTTCATACTGAAACTTGATTCCTCCGTCAACCGGGAAGGGGGCGGGCAATCGGTTTTTTATGATGTTGAGACTGCATCCCAGCATGAGCGTCAGCGTGAGCAGGCTCAAGCCAGATAGCAGAATCCGTTTAGAAGACAAAGCGTGCCTCCAAGGTCAGACTCTGGGTATCGGCCAGGGAGCGCTCGGCGTTTCTCAAGGCCGGTCCCAGATTCAGCCATTCTTCATAGATCTCGTCTTCGTCCACCCCTGCGGCCATGATGAATTCCCTGCGGCCGTTGGAGTCAAAGCGTTTGGTCACGGGATCCAAGCGATAGGGGTCGACGCCCCAGCCCAGGGATACTTCCGTGCTCTTCGTCACGTGATAGCGAAGTTCCAGGAAACTGTTCGCGAAGGTCTCGTGGAGTTCGAGGAAGTCCTGTCCGTAACGGGCGTAACGCTGATTGAGCAAGACATCCCAATCGCTGCGGAATTTCCAAATCAATTCTGCGATAAACTCTGAGTAGAATGGGTCTCGGTCCAAGCGAGTAGACGTGGCCGTA
>JACNKJ010000134.1 GCA_014382085.1 bacterium | reverse complement strand
AAAATGGCCACGGGTGGAAGGATGATCCACCACAGTTTCTGTGTAAGCTGAACCACGCGTTCATAGAAGCCCGGCCGCGACTGCAAATTGGGAAGCTCATCGACGAGTTCCTCGATGTCGGCAACGGCGATTTCGTCGCGACTCCCAGGACTCATTCGCTTCACCATGGGAAGAGCCCAAACTTGCTTCAAAACCACAGGGACCCAGCCGAAAGCCACGAAGAGGGATGCCATCAAGGCCGTGGCCACGGAAATGGCCAAAGGCACGTAGTAGAGAGAAAGCCGTCCCGAAAGAAAGATGAAGGATAAAAAGGCCACTAGAGTTGTTAGAGTTGTGGCGAGAATGGGAAAGGCTACTTCGCCAGTTCCCGCGATGATGCTTTCAGTGACGACTTCGATCTTGGCCTTCTGGGTGAGCTCGCCCCAGGCGCTTTTCTGTAGATGTTCCACGCGTCGATGAATGGCGTCTAGAACGAGAATGCTGTTATCCAAAAGCAGGCCGAAGCTCACTGTCAGTCCGCTAATGGTTATGAGGTTTACTGAAATCCTAAAAAAATAGAATAGGCTGAGCGTGATGAGAATAGCGAAGAAGATCGATCCGGTTACAATGGCGGTCAACTTGATCTGCCGAAGACTGAGCGCCAGAAGCACAAAGAGTAGGGACAAGATAATGAGTGAGCGATAGACCAGACTTTTTAGTTTCTCTTCAAGCTCTTCGCCCTGGTCCTCATCCACGTGGAGTTCGGCTTCGAAGGGGAGAGAGCGCTCAATTTCGGGGAGCGCTTTTCTCAGGGCTCGGCTAACCGTTACCGTGTTGGCGCCCGAGCGCTTGTCCACAGAAAGCTGAACCACGCTCTTGCCGTTGATGCGAACCAGGTAGACAGGGTCTTCGTAGTCCGGACTCAGCTCGGCAAGCTCGCCCAGGCGGAATACGTGGTTTCCCCGGCGTGGGAGCTCGGCTTCCCGAAAGGTTTCTATGTCGATTTTTTTGCGCACCGAGACAATGGACCCCCGGCCAAATTCTTTCCCCCCTCCCGCTACCTTAATGGCGTCCAGTTCGGTGATCGCCGCTAAGACTTCTGTGGCATCGATACCGTAGAGCTCCAGCTTCGCTCGATCCAATTTGATCTTGATCAGGGGTCGAGCGCCGCCTTGAATTCTTGCGTCGGCAACTCCTTCAATGGCAAGTATCCGTGGTGGAAGCCATGTTTCCGCGCGTTCGCGAAGTTCATTGGGGGATAGCGGAGATTCAATGCTGGCCGTGAAAAACTGCTCCGTCTGAAACTCCTCGGGAACGTAGGGGAAAACCATCGGCTGCTGAGCACTCAGGGGAAGATCACGGCGAAGAGGACCGAGCTGTTCGTTGAGATCCAATTGCGCAAAATCGAGACTCGTGCCTCGTTTGAATTCCACCTCAACGGAGGATCGACCCGGCCGACTTACCGACTTAATGGACTCCACGCCATGAACCGAACGCACCGCCTCCTCAATAGGCAGGGTGATGGAGCGCTGAATGGCCTGGGGAGATGCACCGTTCCAGTTGGTAACAATGGTCAGCGAAGGCAGAGCCACTTCAGGAATGGCTTCGATCTTAAGTTTCGGAAGCGCGTAAAGACCGAGGACTACGAAAACCGAGAAGATCATCCATGTGACGACCGGATGCTTCAGGAATAGCCGAGTCATGACGAGGATTCCCGTTCGGGCCTCAAGCGATGTGCCATCTGGTACAAAACCGGTGTGTAGAAAAGCGTCAGCGTTGTAGTGAGCGCAAGCCCGCCGATGATGGTAATAGCAAGAGGCCGTTGCATCTGTTCGCCACTGCCCAGACCGATGGCCATGGGAAGCATGGCAAGGATCGTAGTGCAGCTGGTCATGAGGATCGGCCGCAGACGCAACCTGCTGGCTTCGAAAATCGCCGCGTGACCCGGCATGCCATCGGCCCGGAGGCGGCGAATCGTGTCCACCTTCACGATGGCGTCGTTGACGGAAATACCTAGCAGGGCGACCACACCGATAAGCGAGAGCGTATTGATGCTGTTGCCGGTAATCCATATAGCCAGAGCCGAGCCGGCAATCCCTATGGGAATCACCGCGGCGATCAGGAGCGGATCGAGAAATGACTCAAACTGCGCGGCGAGAATCATGTAGACCAAAAGCACCGCGAGAATGAGCGCCCAGCCCAGATCGCGGAAGCTCTTGCGCATGGCCTCCTGTTCGCCTGTCTGAATTAGTTCGACGCCTTCGGGGAGTGGGTAGCTTTCACTGAGAAGGAGTACTTCCTCCCAAACATCGTCGAGACCGCGTTCCTGCAGTTCGCCGCTGAGCGTGACCATGCGGCGCTGGTTGCGACGGAGAAGTTCCCGGACGGGTCTTTCCTGGTCAATAGTCAGGAAGCTTCCCAGGGGAGCCGAGCCACCAGCAGGTAGTTCGATGGGAGCTGAGAGAGTTCGGTTCAAGTCGCGTCGTTCGTCCCGAGACAGTCTCACAGCGATATCGATTCGTTGATCGATTTCATTGAAAGTCGTGGCGGCCACACCGGTAACGCGGTCGCGCAACTCACGAGAAATGAGTTCGGAGTTGAGCCGCTGACGAAGGATTTCCTCGCGATTCAAACTCGCTACGAGATTGGGCGAATCCAGAACCCGATCTACCTTGAGATCCACGAGGCCGGGTACCCTCTCGATGAGATTCATGATGTCGTCGGCCACTTCCGCCGCCAGTTGCGGATCTTCGGCCACAACTCCAAGGCTGAAGGGCGCGCCGTCCCCTCCCAGCACTTCCCGCAGACCCACACCTTCCTCGCGGAAACTGAAACTGATGTCGTGTAGATCCTTCAATCGATCGGCCACCGCGCCTTGAATGCGTTGGGCCTCTCGTGGGTTGTTTCGATCCTTTTCCAGGATGATGGTCATGCGCGTGGTGTTGCTGGCCGTGTACTCATTGAGAGCCGCCAGGGTCTTTTCAGTAGTACCGATTTGCGAGAATGCAGCGTAGACGGCCTCGTCGGCTTCGAGCCATTCAGCGAGCTGGCCCGAAAGGGCTCGGGTCTCATCCAGGGAGGTGCCGGCTGTGAGCTCCAGATCGAGGCGCATGTTCCCCGAACTGCTCTCGGGTAGGAAGCTGCGATCCAGGCGACTGGCCAGGAAGCCTCCCGCGCCAAGGCCGATGAGCAGCAACACGATCATGAGAACCGGATGAGCCAAGGCCTTTACCAAGACTCTGTGGTAGCGGCCATGGAATCGATCCAGACCCATCTGGAATAGGCGAAAGAGTCCTCGCGGCTGTCCGCGCAGGTGCGCGAATTCGTCGTCCAACCATCGGCGCATGGGGGGAATAATGGCGGCGAACAGAATCCAGATCAGTCGTAAAGGTGCTGTGAAGATGCGCACCGTGAGCATGGGCTGCA
>JACNKJ010000370.1 GCA_014382085.1 bacterium | reverse complement strand
CTCAACCCTTCCGTATGGGATGGGGAGGTTCCTGGGAACGTGGTTGGGAGTTCGAAGAAATTCCCATTCAGGTGACCGGCGGCTCAAGCTTCGGCCCCGATACGGAAATCCTCTGCCACCTGCCGGGTCTGGACGGCTGGGCCACCGATATGGACGCGTCCGCCGATCCCGGCGCATGGCGCCGGAATCCCTATGCGGTTTGGTCCACGGTTTACCTCAGCTGGGATGGCGAAACGGGCCTTCGTCCTGAACAGGAGAGCGTAACGCCCAGCGGCAGCGCGCCACTCAAGGAAACCATCACAACCCGACTGCATCGCGAGCAGGATCTCGTTTATTCCAATTACGATCTCCACGAAGACGGTTGGGCTTGGGTCTATTTCCTGCGCTCGGAATCTCCCGACCTCTTCGCGGAAACGGCTCCGCTCCTGTGGCCTGTGGCGTCGGAGCCTTTTAAGCTGACCCTGGCCTACGACAAGCCCAGTCTCGACGGCGTGGGGGCCCATACGCATCATGTGCGCAGCTATCTAGGCACCTTGAATAATCAACCCGATCCCGCGGGCCTACTCATCGATGAGCATTTTTCCATCTCCGGTTCGCTGGGATCGAAGATTCTCACTGGCGAAGGCGTTCTGCCCAATCTCGTGGACGGCCAGGAGGGCCTTGGGTTTTGGCTTGAATTACCCAAGGAAACGGACGAGGACTTTGGTTACCTGCTTTGGTACGAGTTGCTTTACGAATCGCGCCTGCGCACCCGAAACGATCAGCCCCTGGAATTGCATCTTCCCGGTGGGGATGGCGTGGTTGAAATACCCCTTGAGGGCTGGTCCGAAGAGCCCCAGCTTTGGGACACCAGCGATCCCTACGCCCCGCGGCTACTCACCGGAGGCAGCTACTCGGGCGGCACCCTGAGTGTGGAACTGGACGCATCCCTCCCCCGAAATCTCAGCCTCTTGGCCCCCGATGGGGGGCAATCTTTCATGCGAGTCTTCCAAACCTCTCCAAAGCCCCTGCGCCACGATGTTCTGCCGCACATGATCGTGATTTATCACAACACCTTCGTTTCGGCCGCTCAGCGCTATGTGAACTGGCGCTCCCAAAACCTGCCCGACTTCGGAGTCGGCGAAGTTGAGATGGTGGCTCTCAGCGATGTCTACGCCAATTTCAGCGGCGGTATGCAGGATGTGGCTGGCCTGCGCAACTTCCTCAAATATCGTTATGAAACCAGCGGCAGCCATCTTTGCTACGTCCTTTTCCTGGGCGATGCCGACAGCGACTACCGAAACCATTCGGGACGCGAGACTGGTGGCGACGGCACCAACTGCCTCATTCCCGCTCTCAGCGACCGCTTCCGCAGTGAGCAGCAGGCCCTGGTCTACACCACTGACGACTACTTCGCCTATATGGATGCTCGTGACGACTCATTGGAGCTGGGCCTTGTGGATCTGGCCATCGGACGCATGCCGGTAGCAAGTCTAGCGGCAGCCGAGCTGATGGTGAACATGGTCATCGACTATGGAAGCAATTCTCCGGAGGGTTTGTGGAAGACTCAGGCGATTCTCGCCGCCGACGATTTCTTCTTTAAGTGCGATCCGGACGATCCCGACGGAATCCAACACACCGCACAGGCGGAATACCTGGTTTCATCCTCCATGCCCTGGGATCTGGATCTCCAGAAGATCTACCTCAGCGAATACGATTGCGACTATGGGGGCTCGAAGCTGGAGGCTCAGTCGGATCTACTTCACGCCCTGGGCGACGGCGCGCTCTTTTTCAACTACGTGGGACATGGCGGCAACGATCTTTTGGCCGACGAACGCCTGCTGGTTGAGCAGAACATCTACAGCTTGGAAAATGGAGGGAAGCGTTACTTCTTCTTATCAGCTAGCTGTAACGTGGGGGAGTATGACGATCCCGGCGGACAGAGCATGTCCGAATTGATGATCTCTCTGCCCCAGGGTGGAGCCATGGGCACCATGGCGGCCAGCGCTCTCACCGGCGCCATCTTCAACAACCGGCTCAACAAGAATTTCATACAGCAGATTTTCCCCGATCGCCAGTTGGTGGGCAGTCGGCCCATTAGTCAGGCCCTCATGCGGGCCAAGGTGGCCACTCAGGTCATCGACTACGGGGGCGGCGGCTATGGTGGATCCACGGAGCGCTACGCCATTTTGGGCGATCCGGCCCTGAGCCTCGCTTCCCCCGATTTCACCGTGGAATTCGAGGCCGAATCTGTGGATTCCCTGGTGGTGGGCGGGCAAACCGTGGTGCGCGGGCGCATCCTCCGCGACGGCCTTTTCGCTCCCGATTTCGATGGGCAGGCCCACTTGAGCGTGCGCGCCTCGGCGGACACCAGTGGTTATTCCTACGAGCATTACGGCATTCCCAAGCATCAGGACTACCATTTAGCCGGCCAGGAAGCCTTCCGCGGCCGATTCCCCGTGAATGCGGGTGAGTTCGAGTCCCCGGCCTTTTTCTTCCCCCGAGGTTCGGAGGTGGGCCCCTATGGCATCATCCGTGTCTTCGCCTCCGGCGACGGAGAAGCGGTGGGACGTCTGGATTCGGTGCCCGTATTGGAGGGGGTCCTTCCCGATGACAACGAAGCTCCGTCGGTGACCCTCTCTCTGGCCGGAGGCGCCGTGAACGCCACGCCGGGAACTCCAATCACCATTCGGGCTGGCGATGAGTCGGGTATTAATCTTATCGGTGGAAGCCCTCGCACGGCACTCTTCATTGAGTATGTGGAATCGGGCGAGGTGGAGGAGCTGACCGAGCGCTTCGAGTACGATTCGGGCAGCGCGACGGAGGGATCGGCCTTATCAGCCATTCGCAGCGGCCTTAGCCCCGGCGATTACACCCTTGTGGCCTCCGTGGCCGATAATCTCGGCAATGTGGGCCGGGATACCCTGCAAGTGCGAATTCTGGAGGAAGGCCGCTACGACCTCATGGCCCTCAGGCCCTTCCCGAATCCCTTCCGCGAGCGCTGCGCCGTGACCTTTGAACTCACGGCCCAGGCTACGGTCACCTTGGACATCTTCACCTTATCGGGCAGAAAGATCCGCACCATGGACCTGGATTGCCCCGATGCGGGTCGCCACGCCTTCGATTGGGATGGCCGGGACGAGCTGGGCGATGAGATCGCCAACGGAACTTATCTCTATCGGGTTCAAGCAGATTTCGACGATGAGGGCCTACGCCGAAGAGTGCTAAACGGCGCTTTGGTGAAGATGTCCCACAATCCTTGACCCCGGCTCAGGAATTGCCGTATATAGCATGATTACAAACACTTTGGAGGATGATTTTGATGACGAGGACCCCGCTCTTCGCCCGCCTGACACTGCTGGCACTCATGCTGTCCTTTGTGGCCCTTCCGGCCCTGGGCAGTGTGGCTGGGGTGCATAGCCTTCATA
>JACNKJ010000369.1 GCA_014382085.1 bacterium | reverse complement strand
GTGAGTTGCGACGAGACAGTAACGGACGAGACCAGCTGGAGTGCGCTGAAGAAGCTCTATTAAGAGCTTAGCGACCCTTCTTTTCGAGACCTGTTGGTCTTTTTGTCTGGATCGCGGATCGATTTCTCCTTAAACTATTCACTGTCATAGTACCGGCTCTCGGCTTGAGCCGGTGTTTTTGAATAGACCAAGACGAAATCCATGAAAACCCAGATACTCAGACGCTCCTTTCAAATTCTCACCCTCCTGCTCGTGGTCAATGCGGGCCTGGGCTACGCCATGGGATGGATGACCTTCGGAGTGGAGCGCTTCTGTCCCTTCGGTGGCATCGAAACCCTCTGGGCCGTGGCCACGCAGCAATCCTTCACCTGCGCAATGGGCCCCTTCAACTTGTCTCTCATGATGGCCCTCCTGGCGATGACCCTCGTTGCTCGCAAAGCCTTTTGTAGTTGGGCCTGCCCCGTGGGCACGGTTTCGGAATGGCTTGGCGCTCTGGGTCGACACATACGCATTGCGAGTGGAAAACTGCGCGGCTCTCGCCGCTTGGGATTTGTCTTCCCCTCCAGCCGCAAGGACGCACCCTTGCGATGGCTTCGCCTGCCAATTCTCGCCGCAATACTCTACTTCACCGTCGGCACCAGCGAACTTATCTTCCGACCCTTCGATCCCTACTACGTGCTTTTCAGCGCCCACGGCCACGATGTGCAAATGTGGAGTTACCTGGTGGTCGGCGTCATCCTGCTGGCCTCTGTCATACTGCCCATGGTCTGGTGCCGTTACCTTTGCCCCCTTGGCGGATCTCTCTGGCCATTCTCTCGATTCGCTTGGCTCCGCATCGCCCGTAGCGAGAAGTCCTGTACAGATTGCGGCAAGTGCGACGCGGTCTGCCCCCACGGCATTCCCGTTTCGTCGGTGGAACAGGTGGATTCCGGGGAATGCACCCTATGCATGGAATGCACCACCGCCTGCCCCAAGAATGAAGCCTTGGCGCTGATTTCCGGTGGCAATGCAACTCGCAGAATTCCCGCCTGGGCCGTGGCCATGCTCGTGGTTCTCGCCAGCGGCGTGGGATATCTCAGCGCCGGCGCTTTTTCATTTTCCAGTGTAGAGCACATTTACGCAGTCAATCCTTCCGGCGAAGACGTGGAGCAACTCACGCTCTACGTGGATGGCGTGAAGTGCGTCGACACGGCCGAGAATGCGGCACTTCAACTTGAAGACTTGCCTGGAATGATCTCGCTCATCGCCTATGCCGCCGACAATCGTCTCGAAATCGAATACGACGGGTCTCAGTTAAATACAGAGGCCATCGTCCAACAGCTCGAAGCACCGGTCTACAATTCCGAAGCGGAAGAATTCTACTTCGGCGTTTTCCGAGTGCGAGAGGTTCAAGAACAGAAGCGATAGTTTCAAACGATCCAAGGAGTGGATATGAAAGCCATCACGATTCTCTTCCTTCTCATCCCCCTTTTCATCGCCTGCGGGCAGGGTGATCAAGATGCCCAGGGTACCGTTGAGCCCGACGCCCAGGTAGCCCTCGCCGACAAATCCGAGGACTGTCACGACGGTGAAACCTGTAATGAAGTGGCCGTCTTCTCCGTGGACGGACTCGACATGAATATGGCTGGCTCATTGGTGAAGGCTCTCGCCGAACTTCCCGGCGTCCTCAAGGCCAAGCCCGCCGTGGCCGACGGCAAGTTCGCGGTGGAATTCACCAATCCCACCTCCACTCCCAAAACTCTCCTGGCTGCCATGAAAGATGCCGGCGCCAAGGCGACTCTCCTGGACGTGACCCCGGCCGAGGCCGGAAGCGGCGAGAAGAGCGGCTGCGCGGGATGCCCATCCCAGGCCAAGTGCCAGGACAAATAGCCTCCCTAGCTCTATCATTTGCAAGGCTTTGCCCCCCTCGGGGGGCTTTTTTCTTGTCCCCGGGTCGTGCAATTTATGGTGAATCTGCCTAAATTAGTGCGCTTCCCCCCTTCGCATATTCCCCCGAATCGGAGATGAGCATGAGTATTCGCAATATCGCGATCATTGCACACGTGGATCATGGTAAGACCACCCTCGTGGACCAGGTCCTCAAGCAGTGCCACATCTTCCGTGAAGGTCAGCTGGTGCAGGAGCGATTGCTTGATTCGGGCGACCTGGAACGCGAACGAGGCATCACCATCAAGTCGAAGAATATTGCGGTGCCATATGGCGACGTCCGCATCAACATCATCGACACGCCGGGCCACTCGGATTTTGGTGGTGAGGTGGAGCGGGTTCTCAAAATGGCCGATGGTGTCCTGTTGCTGGTGGACGCTTTTGAGGGTCCCATGCCTCAAACGCGCTTTGTGCTTCAGAAGGCCTTGCAGCTTCACCTCAAACCCATCGTAGTCATCAACAAGGCTGATCGTCCCAATGCGCGTCCCTTAGAGGTGCATGATGAAGTGCTCGATCTGTTCATCGATCTCGGAGCCAATGATGATCAACTGGAATTCCCAGGCGTCTATGCCTCCGGACGCGACGGCTGGGCCATCGATGAATTGGGTGACGAACCCAAAGACCTAACCCCTCTACTCGACATGATCGTCAAAAACATTCCCGCGCCGCCAGTGGAAGAGGGTCCGGTGCAGATGCTGGTTACCTCCATTGACACCAGTGACTATGTGGGCCGCATCGGCATTGGTCGAGTTTTTCGCGGGAAGTTGAAGAACAACGCGCCAGTAGTCATGATCAAGCGTGATGGCACGACCACCAAGGAATACATCAAGCAGCTCTTCGTCTTTGAAGGGCTGGGCAAAGTGAAAGTGGATGAGGTGGCCTGTGGGGATATCTGCGCCGTAGTGGGCCTTTCCAACGTGGAAATCGGCGACACTCTGGCCGACGATGAAAAACCCGAGCCACTTCCCATCATCGCCATGGACGAGCCCACCCTCACCATGAGCTTCATGGCCAACACCAGCCCCTTCTTCGGGCAGGAAGGCAAATACTCCACCAGCCGTCAACTTCGTGAACGCCTATTCAAAGAAGCTGAGCGCGATATGGCGCTGCGCGTGGAGGAGACTACGAGCGCAGACACTTACAAAATCTCAGGTCGTGGCATCCTGCATCTTTCGATTCTCATGGAGAACATGCGCCGCGAGGGCTACGAACTCATGGTGGGTCAGCCGCGAGTCATCTACAAGGAGATCGGCGGCAAGAAGGCCGAGCCCGTGGAAATTCTCACAGTCGACGTCATCAGCCATCATGCCGGTACGGTCATCGAGTACATCTCCGGACGCAAGGGCGAGATGATCAAGATGGAGCAGAAGGACGGGCGCACGCGCCTGGAGTTCCATGTTCCCAGCCGCGGTCTCATAGGTATGCGCAGCCGCATGCTGCGGGCGACCTCTGGCGAGATTGTCATGAACCACCGCTTCTTCC
>JACNKJ010000107.1 GCA_014382085.1 bacterium | reverse complement strand
GACTGCGCCCCAAGGCTGATGCGATTCACGCCCGGATCTTCAAGCAGGAGGAGTAGTTCCGCGTTCAGATCTTCAGGATTGCACTCCATGGAGAATTCGGTATCCGGCCCTGCGAAGGGAGCGAGCAGGGCGAGCAGTTCCTGAAGAAGAGGCGGCGGCAACCAGGACGGCGTGCCCCCACCCAGGTAAATGGCGGGCAGGGGGCCTTCACCAAGCTCTTCTGTTCTCAGTTCTAGTTCCCGTTCAAGTGCTTGGACAAGCCGTTCATCGGCTCGTCCCAGCTCAAAGAAGAAGTTGCAATAAGTGCAGCGAAACCTGCAGTAGGGAATATGCAGGTAGAGCGCCGGACTCAATGGATCAGATCCCCCACACGATCGAAACGCGGGAATTTGCGTTCCGTATTCCAGGACCAGTAGATGAATACCGCCTTGCCCTGACCCGTCTGCTTCCAATCTTTGAAGCCCACGTCGGCGAATCGGCTGTCTTTGCTGTTATCGCGATTATCGCCCATGAGGAAGAGGTGTCCCTCGGGCACGGTCACCGGGCCGAAATTACGCGGCGAGATCCAGCGCGGCGGATGCGCGCCACCCATGAACTTGGTGAAGTCCTCTTCCACGGCCACGCCGTCGCGATAAACCACGCCATCGCGCACTTCCACGCTTTGCCCCTCGATGGCGATGCAGCGCTTGATGTAGTCCTGCCTCTCATTGGGAGGACGGAAGACAATGATATCTCCCGGCGCGGGATCGCGTAGCCCTGGCAAACGTACTTCGGTGAAGGGAATCTTCGCGCCGTAGAGGAACTTGTTCACGAAAAGAAAGTCTCCGATGAGCAAGGTGTCTTCCATACTTCCACTGGGAATGGTAAAGGCCTGCACCAGGAAGCTGCGGGCGAGCAGGGCCATGACCGCTGCGGAAACGACAACGTCCAGAGTTTCCTTCCAGATGGGCTTCTTCTCGGCGGGGCCGTCCTTCTTCTTCCCGAAAATGCTGAACATGGATCTACCTTTCGACCTTGAGAATTGCGAGGAAGGCTTCCTGGGGGATTTCCACATTCCCCACCTGTTTCATTCGCCGCTTGCCTGCCTTCTGTTTCTCCAATAGTTTTCGCTTTCGACTGATGTCTCCACCGTAGCATTTGGCGGTAACGTTTTTGCGCAGAGCGCTCACGTTGGTACGGGCAACCACACGCGCGCCGATGGACGCCTGTATCGCCACCTGAAAGAGCTGCCTGGGAATCTGTTCCTTCAGTTTCTTTGCCAGCTTGTCTCCCCAAACATGTGCATTGCTACGATGCACAATGGCCGAGAGAGCATCCACCGGATCGCTGTTAATGAGGATGTCCAGCTTCACAAGATCGCTGGCCTCATGACCACCGTATTCATAATCGAAGCTGGCATGACCTCTCGACATGCTTTTGAGCTTGTCGTAGAAATCGACCACCACTTCGCTCAGCGGAATGCGAAAATGAAGTTCCACGCGACGACCGTCCAGATAGTTCATTCCCTCTTGAACGGCGCGGCGATCCATACATAGCTTCATAATGGGGCCAACATACTCGGCAGGAGTATAAAGAGTCGCGCGCACGTAGGGTTCCCGGATCTCCTGGAAGCCGCCGGCATCGGGCATATCGGCCGGATTGGAAATGGTGGCCTCCCTGCCGTCCTTCATGGTCACGTGATACTCCACATTGGGCAGGGTGGCGATCATGGACAGACCGAACTCGCGCTCCAGGCGTTCCTGAACGATCTCCATGTGCAAGAGTCCCAGAAATCCCACGCGGAAACCGAAGCCCAAAGCGCGGCTAGTTTCGGGCTCGAAAGTGATGGCCGAGTCGTTGAGTTGCAGCTTGGCCAGAGCCTCGCGCAGAACTTCGTACTCTTCACTCTCGGTGGGATAGAGCCCGCTGAAGACCATGGGTTTGACCGGTTTGTATCCGGGCAGAGGAGCTTGGTCCGGCGCATCGAAGCTCACCACCGTGTCACCCACCCGCAGATCGCGCACCTGTTTCGCACCGGTGACCAGATAGCCCACCTGACCGGATTCCAAAGCCTTCACGGGCTGGCGGCCCATGACGTAGCTGCCCACTTCCTGTACTTCGTATTCCTGTCCTGTGGCCAGAAAGCGAACCTTGTCCCCCTTAACCAGCTTGCCGTCCACCACTCGCACCGTGGCTACGGCGCCAAGGTAGAGATCGTAGTTGGAGTCGAAGATCAAAGCGCGCAGAGGCGCGTCGGAATTCACGGAAGGTCCCGGCAAGCGCTGGGCCACCGCCTCGAGCACGTCTTCCACTCCCAAACCCGTCTTGGCGCTGGCGAGGAGGATTTCGTCCTCGGACACTCCCAGTAAATTGACCAGTTCCTCTACGACTTCATCGGTACGTGCGCCGGGCAGGTCGATCTTGTTGATCACCGGCAGGATTTCCAGATCCCCTTCAAGGGCCAAGTATAGGTTGGCTAAAGTCTGAGCCTCCACACCCTGAGCGGCATCCACCACCAGGATGGCGCCTTCGCAGGCGGCCAGGGAACGGCTGACCTCGTAGCTGAAATCCACGTGCCCGGGCGTGTCGATAAGATTGAAGGCCCAATCCTGTCCGGCGCGATCGCGATAGGTCATGCGAATGGGATGACTCTTGATGGTAATACCACGCTCGCGTTCCAGGTCCATGCTGTCGAGGACCTGCTCCTGCATGTTGCGCGCGGTCAAAGTGCCCGTGAGTTCGAGCATGCGATCGGCAAGTGTGCTCTTGCCGTGGTCGATATGCGCCACGATGCAGAAATTACGAATGCGTACGCCGTCGCTCATGGACATCCTTTAGAAACTCAGTCTGAACTGCAGGCCTACACGGTTCTCCGTGTCGAAGACGGGCAGAATGGCCGCGCGTCGATCGCGCAGGTCATCGGTATCAAAGTTGAAAAGATGAGCGGAAACATAGGCGTCGAGCAAGCTGTAGATCATCACGGGCATGAGTCGCCAAATGAAATCCTTCTTGCGCTCCTGATGCCCGTCGGCAAAGGCGATCAGCTCTTCCTGATTCCAGCCTCCCCAGGTTTCGCCCTCACCCAAAAGTGAGGCATGGCGCCGGAACTTGTCCTCCTCAAATCCCTCTCGAATGATGTTACTGATGCACCAAGTTTCCAGTACGAAAACCGAAAGAGTGCGCAATTTGCCACCGGTGTACAGCTGTCCCATGGCGGGAAAGGCTACGGAACTGCCCATGGCAAGTCGCGCGTCGCGGTGCATGTCGATGGGCTCCGCGACGAGCTCCGGGCTCTCCTGTGCCATGGCGGGCGCGAGGAGGCAGATCAGAATTATCAGGCTTACTCTCATTGGATCAAATGGCGGGAATGTGTGGGAATCGAACCCACCCCGGATGGTTTTAGCACCCGGCAGAAGGATTTGAAGTCCTCGGGGCCCACCAGGACCCATCCACT
>JACNKJ010000154.1 GCA_014382085.1 bacterium | reverse complement strand
GTACTTTTACCGGGTCCTGGGGCGTTCTCACTCGGGAAATGCGGGGCATTCGCCGGGGCGCGTCGCCCACGGCGGTGGGCCCGCCGCTGAAGTTCATCAAGAAGAGTTTCGCCTCACCCTGGCAGATGCGCTTCGGCGCTTCCCACCGTTTGGAATTGGCCGAGGGGCATCGCCTGCTCAACTCCTTGGATCTCATCTATCCCCAGAGCAATTACCCCAGCGTGGGATTCGGAAGCGAATGGACCTGGAGCGACATGGTTTTCCTGCGCGTGGGTTATCGCCGCAGCGTTCAGGATGACGGCACGCCCGAAGGCGATCGTTTCCATTACGGCGGCGGTCTGCGCGTGAATTATTTCCGCTTTGACTACTCCTACAATTCCCGTGCGGACCTGCAGGGCGCACACCGGCTTTCGGTAACCTACGATCTTGGCGGCAATGTGAGCGCGGACGTGCCCAAGCCTTCGCGCTATGTGCGCGGCGCTATGTCGGACGAGCTTCAGTCGCCGCTACCGCCCGACGTACGCGTGATCAAGGAAGAGCCTGCCGTAGAACCGGCGGCTGATATCACCATCTTCCGTTACCTGGCCTTTAGCGCCGATCGCTCGCGACTTCTGTCGGGGCAGCACGAAGTGCTCGATGAGCTCGTAAAGCGCCTGAACGCGGTTCCGGACCTTATTGGCATCGAATTGCAGGGATACGAAGAGGATTCGGGCGAGGCCATCTGGGATCGCAAACGCAGTCTCCAGAAGCTACAGGCTTTCAAGGCCGAAATCGTGGTGCGCGGCATTCCTGCGGACAAAATCGGCCTGGTCGCCTACGGCTCGGATCGATTCACCGAAGAGGACGCGGAATCCAGAATCGAAGTTCATCTGATCAAGTAGACTATTTGACATCAGCCATTGCACCAAAAAGCCCTCGGCTCGGCCGAGGGCTTTTGCTTTTCCCGAGATTGTGAATTCGCCTACTCCCACTTCACCCGTTGTTCATCGCCGTCCAGGATCAGCACTTCACCCGAAGGGCCCACACCTACAATTTCCACGATGCCGTCGCCGTCTATGTCGAAAAGATCGAAGACATCGCCGAAGGGATCGTCGTGCACCCACTCGATCTGTCGGAATTTGGCGTCGATGACCTCGCCGGTGTTGAGCACGATCTCGTCCTGCTCATCGCCATCCACATCGGCCATGGCGATGTCGGTGGCATTGAAATCCTCGCTGCTGCGATAGAGTTCGGTTTCCTCGCCGCCGGCCATGATCACCAGTTTGTCGTCGGCGATGAGAATGATCTCCGGCTGCCCGTCTCCATCGGTATCGCCCACGGTGAAGCAGTTAATATTGGTGAAGTAGCCCTCCGGGGTTCGCCAAAGGTCGGCGAGATTGCCCGATTCCAAGACGAAGAGATCGCCGCGGCGTGTGGAGACCACCAACTCGTTGCGAGTGTCGCCGGTGGCTTCGGCCAGGTGAATTTCCTTAACCGGCGCCCAGACTTCGCGTTGCTTGGAAACCTGGAGCCGCCCAGTCATCCGATCGCGTTCCATGACGATTAAATTCCCGCGCTCGGTTCCGTAGATGAAGGAATCCTTGGTGTCGTCGAGCATCTCGGCGGCCTTGTGGTGTTCCACAAAAGACCAGGGATAGGAGATGTTCACCCAACGCTGGGCAGCGGCGGGCAGGGCGATGAGGGCGAGCAGGGTGGTGATCAACAGGAATCGTTTCATGGCTTTCCTCCAGTGAACGAAAGATAGCACGCAGGCAAGGCTTGCGGCCAGTCCCTTGCTCGACCATACTCGCCCCTAATCAGGGAGGTGAGCGTGCTTCGTTCCATGACCGGTTATGGTGGCGCCAAGATTCAGGCCGAGGGCCTCGAGCTTCAAGTGGACATAAAATCCGTAAACAATCGTTTCTTCGACTTCCAGCCCCGGCTGTCCAGGGATCTTCAATTCTTGGAAGGGGAAATCCTCGAAAAGGTCAAGGCGGGCCTGGGCCGTGGCCGCGTGTCGGTGACCATCAATATGGAGCGCGAAACCGGCAGTGAACTTCCCGAACTCAACGAGGAGATGCTCGCTCTCTACCTGGAAGCCCACAAGCGTATCAAGGGGGCCGAACGCCTGAGCGCGGGCAATGCCACCGACCTGCTTTCCCTGCCCGATCTGTTCCGAGCGCCCAGTGAGGAGATCGACAGCGATCGCCTGCGTGAGATGGTCCTCAAGTGTGTGGATGAGGCCGTGGCCGATATCACCGACATGAAAGAGCGCGAGGGCGCCGCCCTGGGTGAAGAGCTGGCCGGTCGATTGGACTTACTGGAGTCGGCCGTTTCCCGCGTGGAGGACGCTGTTCCTCAAATGCGCGAAGGCCTGCGCGGCCGCCTGCGCGAGCGCCTGGAAGAATTACTGGAGAACGTACCGGTGGACGAGCAGCGCTTGGCCATGGAGGCCGCGGTCCTGGTGGACAAGGCCGACGTGACCGAGGAGATCGTGCGCCTGCAAAGCCATATTCAGCAGTTCCGCGAGGCCCTGGTTGACGGCGGCGAGGTCTCGAAAAAGCTGGGCTTTTTACTCCAGGAAGTGCTTCGTGAAGGCAATACCATCGGATCGAAATCGCAGGATCTAGCGATCACAAGAGATGTTTTGTTGATTAAGGAGGAGACCGAGAAGCTCCGGGAGCAGATCCTCAATTTAGAGTAGATCCGCAGGGGCGTGGCGAGGAGGGATCCTTCAATGGTCATGGCCCCAGGTAAGGCATCCGCAGTGGTGGTATCGGGCCCTTCGGGCAGCGGCAAGACCACCTTGATCAAGCATCTCATGTTGCGCTATCCCAACAGCCATTTTTCCATTAGCGCCACCACGCGCGCTCTTCGCGGCGAGGAAGTGGACGGCGTGGACTATCGCTTCATCAGCCGCGAGAAGTTCGAATCCCTGCGTGACTCCGGCGACATGCTCGAGTGGGCCGAGGTCCACGGTGAATTCTACGGCACCCCGCGTAAGGAAGTGCTGAAGGCACTGGATCAGGATCTCCACGTTTTTTTAGATATCGACGTGCAAGGCGGACTTCAGGTTAAGGAGGCTTTGGGCTCCAGAGCCTGGCTCCTCTATGTGCTTCCCCCGGACCGGAAAACCCTGGAAACTCGCCTGCGCAGCCGTGGAACCGAGGATGAAGCCAAGGTGGCCTTGCGGCTGGCCAATGCCCTCGGCGAGCTGGCCGAACTGCCACACTACGACGCCGTGGTGGTCAACGACGACCTAGCCCTCGCCGTGGACCAGGCCGACGAACTCATGCGAAATCGTCAACACAATGAAAATGAATGGTTTAGCTCGGGCGGCCGGGAAATACTCAAGGAGCGCTTCGGCCTCGACCTTCCCTGAATTGCGCGAAGGCCTTTCATTTGCTAATATCCAGACTCTTGAATCCCCCCCCAAACCGTTACCGAGGTGATCGCATGGGTTTTGTACCCACTGAAAAGCTGACGAATGTGATCGACAACAAGTATGAAGCCATCCTGGTGGCGGCCAAGGAAGCGCGGGTGCGCAATAGCATCGCCCAGCTTTCCGATTGGGATCCCGATCACGAGCGCCCCAAGATCACCTCGGTGGCCTTGGATCGTTTGACCCAGGGACACGTGGAATACTCCTACGTGGATCCCGATGAAGTTCCCGAGGTCGTAGAGGCCGAAACGGAAGATGAGTAGTGCAAAGGAACCCGGTCGCGAAAATCTGAGAGGCGTCAGAGTTCTCCTGGGCGTGACCGGTGGCATCGCGGCCTACAAGGCCGCCTACCTGGTTCGCCTCCTGCGCAAGGCCGAAGCCGAAGTGGTGGTAACCATGACGGAGTCGGCCTCTCGCTTTATCGGGAAGGCCACGCTGGAAACCCTCAGCGGCAACCCGGTGGTGGACAACCTTTGGCAGCCCGCACTTCCCCGCGAACTCAGCGACGTGGAACACATCGGCCTGGTGAAGTGGGCCGACTTCGCCATCATGGCGCCGGCCACCATGAACTCCTTGGGCAAACTCGCCCGCGGTTTGGCCGACGACGCCCTATCCACAATATTTGCAGCCTTTGAAGCCGAGCGCGTGCTCCTGGCGCCGGCCATGAATACAGGCATGTGGAATAATGCCGCCACCCGCGAAAGCATGGATCTGCTGGCCCGGCGCGGCTACGCGATACTCGGTCCCGGTCGCGGGGAACTGGCCTGCGGCGACGAGGACGAAGGCCGCATGCTCGAGCCCGAAGAACTGCTGTCCGCCCTGGAAGAAAAAGCCGGGCGTCCCTCGGGTCTGCTCAGCGGCCGCCGCGTGCTCGTGAGTGCGGGGCCCACGCGCGAGGCCTTGGATCCCGTGCGTTACATCAGCAATCCTTCCACCGGCACCATGGGGCGGGCCATTGCTCTGGCCGCCTGGCGTGAAGGCGCGCAGGTGACTTTGGTGGCCGGCCCCGGTGTGGCGACAACGCCCGGTCCAATAAATCGCGTGAACGTGGAAAGCTCGGCTGAAATGGCCGATGCGCTTCTTGGCGCCGCGGAAGAGGCTGACCTGGTGGTCATGGCTGCGGCCGTGGCGGACTATCGTCCCAAGTCGCGTTCCGATGAGAAGATCAAGAAGACGGGCGAAGCCATGCAATTGGAGCTGGAGCCCACATTGGATATTCTTTCGGCCATGCGTGATCGACGTCTGGGCGGCTACCGGGTTGGATTTGCTATGGAAACCGGGCAGGCCGAGGCTCGCGCTCAGGCCAAGCTCGAGGCTAAGGGTCTCGACCTTATCGTGGCCAACGATCTTGAAGAAGAAGGTGCCGGTTTTGGCCGGGAAAGCAATCGAGTGACGGTTCTTGGCCTCGAGGGATTCCGCAAGGAGTACCCTCTAATGGACAAGGATGAGTTGGGACGACAATTGGTGGCGCTCATCGCCGGGCGCGCCTTCGGACAAACTCGGGGGAAGGCCAATGGATAAACGCGAAGAGGCCATCAAATTGCTTCGCACCTGGGTGCGCCAACAACATGCTTCGGGCATCGAACGCGTGGTTTATGATCGCGATCATGAGGCTGGGGTTTTACTTGAAGAAAAACCGGTGGCCGTAGCTGAAGTGGAAACGGCCATCCCGGCCCTGCGCGATTCCCTGGAAAGCAAGTTTCCGGCTTGGTCCGGTAGCGAACTTCTACCTTTGGCTGAAGAAATCCTCGCTTGTGAAAATTGCGGTCTCTGTGAATCGCGGACTCAGGCGGTACCGGGGGTGGGCAATGCCAAGGCCAAACTGGTTTTTGTGGGCGAGGCGCCGGGAGCCGAAGAGGATCGCCAGGGCATTCCCTTCGTGGGGCGCGCCGGCCAATTGCTCGACAAGATTCTCGCGGCCATCGATCTGTCGCGGGACGATGTGCATATCCTCAATATTCTTAAATGCCGGCCGCCGGAAAACCGGAACCCCGCACCGGATGAGATCGTGGCCTGCCGACCATTTCTGGAGCGGCAGCTGGAAATTCTCGAGCCCAAAATCATCGTGGGGCTGGGGCTTTTTGCCTCTCAATGGCTCACGGGGAAGAAAATCTCTCTGACCAAGTTGCGCGAGACAGGCCCGCACGAGTATGCTGGCATTCAGGTTTACGCCACCTACCATCCAGCGGCGTTGTTGCGCAATCCCAATTGGAAGCGTCCCGCCTGGGTGGATTTTCAGGCCATTCGCAAGGAGTACGATCGTCTGTGAGCGCCAGCTTCGAATCCACCGGAACACGCACCGCGCACAGCGGCAAAGTGGACTCGCGGCGCCTGCCGCCCCAAAGCCTGGAGGCGGAAGAAGCGGTACTGGGTGCTTTGCTCCTGGACCGTGGAGCCATCCACCAGGCCATGGAATTGCTCGAGCCTGAGCAGTTCTACGCTCCCAAGAACGCCGAAATTTTCAGCTCCATGGTGGGACTCTACCAGCGCGGTGAAGCGGTGGATCTGGTCACCCTCAGCGAGGAACTCAAAAAACGAGGCACCCTCGATTCCGCGGGCGGCTCCAGTTATCTGGGCAGCTTGCAGGCCAGCGTGGCCACCGGCGCCAATGTCGCGCACTATGCGCGCATCGTCATCGAGAAGGCGACCCTGCGCGGAATGATCAGCGCGGCGGGGAAGATCGTGGAGAACTGCTACGAAGGACGCGAAGATCCCGCCGATGTGCTCGACCGCGCCGAGGCCGAGATCATGGCCATCAGCCAGGGGCGGCTGAAACAGGGTTTCCAGCAGGTCAAAGACATCCTCATGTCTTCCTTCGAGGAAATTCAAAAACAGTACCAGAGCAAGGGCGCGCTTACCGGCGTGCCCACCGGCTATACGAAACTGGATGAAATGACCGGCGGCATGCAGGCCGGCGACATGATCATTGTGGCCGCGCGACCCTCCATGGGTAAGACGGCACTCTGTTTGAACATCGCGCAGACGGCGGCCATCGAGCACAAGAAGAAGGTGGCCATCTTCTCCTTGGAAATGAGCAAGGAAGCGCTGGTGCAGCGACTGCTCACTTCCGAGGCGCGAGTGAACGCTCACCAGCTTCGCACCGGAAATCTGCGCGACGACGATTGGCAACTGCTCACCGAAGCGGCCGGCCATCTGGCTTCGGCGCCTATTTTTATCGATGATTCGGCGGCCTCCACGGTTCTGGAAATGCGCGCCAAGGCGCGGCGACTTCAGTCGCAGCATGGGCTCGATATGGTCATCGTGGACTACTTGCAGCTAATGCGCGCCACGGGGCGTTCGGATAATCGCCAACAGGAAATCACCGAAATTAGCCGCGGGCTCAAAGCTCTTGCCAAGGAACTTTCCGTGCCGGTGATGGCGCTCAGCCAGCTCAGTCGTGCGGTGGTTCAGCGTGGTGGGGACAAGCGTCCCATGTTGTCGGATCTTCGTGAAAGTGGAGCCCTCGAGCAGGACGCCGACGTTGTGATGTTCATCAATCGCCCGGAGATGTACGACGACAGCGACATGGACACCGAAGGCGTGGCCGAGATCATAATCGGCAAGCAGCGAAATGGTCCCACGGGATCGCTGAAGCTAACCTTCGTGAAGGATTACACGCGCTTCGAAAATCCTGCGCCCGGCGATTACGACGACTACGACGTTTGAGCGCGATCATGAATCCCCTTCGCATTCTGGAAACCTGCCTCTACGCCGACGACCTTTCCGCCGCCGAAGATTTTTTCAGCCGTGTACTGGGTCTTGAACTCTTCGCTCGAGATGAGGGGCGGCACGTCTTCTTCAAGCTCGGCGACAGCATGTTGCTAATCTTCAATCCCGCCGACAGCATCGAGCAAACGCATCTGCCTGCCCACGGGCAACAAGGCGATGGGCATCTCGCCTTGGCCGCCGAGGAATCCGAACTGGAAAACTGGAAAACCCGCCTGGAAAAGGCGAATGTGATCATCGAACTCGACTACCAATGGCCCCAGGGCGGACGCTCACTCTACTTCCGCGATCCGGCGGGAAATAGTGTTGAAATTACCACAGCGCGGATCTGGGGAATGGGCCCATAGCCAAGAGCTAGTGGTCGACAGCCTTCTCCATTGACCCCGCGGCTTCCGCGACCTTTAATGACCCCATGACACCGCTGCGTTCCACCGGAATCTACCTGGGCCGTCAGGTTATCGCCCTGCTCGAAGATGTGGGTGCCCTCGCGCGCTTGCAGGGTCAGGTATTCCGTTTTACCCCGCAGCTCTTTCGAAGCTCCAGGCTCTTCATGGAGCAAATGCTGGAAATCGGCAATCGCTCCTTGCCCCTGGTTTTTGTGGTCTCCATTTTCAGCGGCGCGGTCACGGCCGTGCAGGCCAGCTACCAGTTCCAAGCCTGGGTTCCTCTCGTGCTTTTGGGCAGTACGGTTTTTCGATCGGTGGTCATTGAGCTTGGGCCCGTGCTCACTGCGTTGGTGGTGGGCGGCCGTGTTTCCGCCGCCATCGCCGCCGAGATCGGCACCATGAAGGTGACCGAACAGGTGGACGCGCTGGAAACTCTTTCCATCCATCCCGTGCGTTACCTAGTGTTGCCCAGATTCTGGGCAGGCGTGATCATGCTTCCTGTGATCACCGTCATCGCCGATATTTTGGCCATCATGGGCGCCTATGTCGTGGCGCTGCTCACCATTCCGAACATGACGAGCCATCTCTTCCTCGAGGGCATCCGCTTGCAGTTTTACGCCCACGATGTTTTCTCCGGATTACTCAAGGCGGTTTTCTTCGGCGCCATCATGACCATGACCGGTGCGGTCTTCGGCCTTCGGGCTCAGGGCGGCGCCGAGGGTGTGGGACAGGCCACCATGAAAGCGGTGGTGGCCAGTTGCCTGCTCATCCTTGTGCTCGACTATTTCCTTGCCACGGTCCTCTTCCAGGTGATCTTCGAATGAGTGATACCTTGATCAGCATACGCGGCCTGGAGAAGGCCTTCGGGGAACAGGCGGTTCTTCGCGGTATCGACATGGATGTCCATCGCGGCGAAACGCTTGCCATTCTCGGCGGAAGCGGTACGGGTAAAAGTGTATTGGTGAAACACCTAGTTGGCCTGCTCGATGCCGACGCGGGAAGCATCACAATGGATGAGGGCGAAGTAGTCGGCCTCGGTGGAAAGCACCTCTACGCCCATCGCCGACGTTTCGGTTATCTCTTCCAAGGCGCGGCACTTTTCGACTCATTGGATGTGGGCGAGAACGTGGGCCTGGGCCTCAAGGAAAACACCAGCAAGAGCGACGATGAGATCAATGCCATCGTGGCCGAGAAGCTTGCGCTGGTAGGCCTTGAAGGTATCGAAGACAAGCGCGTGGCGGAATTGTCCGGCGGCATGAAGAAACGTGTGGGCCTTGCCCGCGCCATTGCCATGGAGCCTGAAGTCATCATTTACGACGAGCCGACCACGGGGCTTGATCCCGTGACCAGCGCCGTCATCGGCGAGCTGATTCTGAGCATGAAAAAGAGCCTCGCCATAACATCGCTCGTGGTCACCCACGACATTCCCCTCGTCAAGCGCGTCGCCGATCGCGCGGTGCTGCTGCACGAGGGAAAACTTATCTTCCAGGGAACGGTCGCCGAACTCTTCGCTTCCGAGCATCCGCGAGTGCGGGCTTTCGTGACGGGTACGGTTCCTGTGTCCAATGGGGAGGCGCAGTGAGAAGAAACGTTGAACTTCAGGTGGGTAGCCTGGTCCTGGTGGCCATCGTCGCCGCCTCATTCGGATTGCTCTTCCTCAAGGAATTTAAATTTCGCACGGCCACCTGGCCCGTGGAAGTTTCTTTTCCCGAGGCTTCGGGTCTGAGCGTGGGTGCGCCCGTGCTCATTCGTGGGGTGGAAAAAGGAAAGGTGCAGTCCATTCGCCTGGAGCGGGAAAACGTTCTGGTGACCTTGGGCATCGAAGAGAAGGTGGACATCACCGATGACGCGCTCTTCGTTATTCAGCCCGACATGATGGGGCCCACCTACGTGACCATCCAGCAGGGTGTCAGTGAAGTCAGCATCGAGCCCGGCGCATCCATCGCCGGCGTGGCTCATGTGGAACTGGCCGCACTGCTGGAAAACTCGGCGGGTCTTCTGGTGCGCGTGGATCGCCTTACTCGACGCTTCGACGAGTTCTTGGCCGGCGGAAAAGTGGACACTCTTATTCTCGACCTGAGCGCCAGCGCACGCGAGCTACGTCTCTTGGCTGAGGCCAGTCGTGTCACCCTGCCGCGCAGTTTTGCTCGATTGGATATCCTCACCGGCGAACTCAGCGCCTTCATCAAGGAAATGGGTCCCAAGTTGGGCACGGGCCTTGATCGCTTGAGTGAGTTGAGTGTCGAATTGGATTCCCTTTCGGCCGACGTCCGCGCGGCCACCGGCGGCTTTAAGTACATGAGCGATCAAATGGAGGCGGGCCAAGGAACCTTGGGTCGCCTTGTGGCCGAAGACGATCTTTATGTCCGATTAGAGTCCACGGTTAGCGAGGTGGACAGTCTGGTGGCGGATATCAAAGCTAACCCCAGGCGTTATTTTAACTTCGAACTCTTTTAGTGCCCCATAAGGCCCAATTCTATCCGGCGAGTTTGACAAGCCCCAGGAATAACCTTACTTAATGAGCCGGTGCTGCCGATATTTAAGCGGCTATATCCCCGTTTCGACCTCCAAGATGATATAATCTTGGCCGCGACACCATGGAGGCGACAGATGTCCCGAGTGCGGTACGTTAAGAGTGTATCCAAAATCGATCAGATTCCCGAAGAGCACCGGGCCGCATTGGCCAAGGTGTCCGAGCGCTATGCCTTCAGGGCCAACGACTATTATTTGAATCTGATCGACTGGGACGACCCGGATGATCCCATCCGCCAGATCGTGATTCCCCAGGAAGCCGAAATGGAACCTTGGGGCGCGCTGGACGCCAGCAATGAGGCCGACAACTACGTGGCCGCCGGCTGTCAGCACAAGTACACCGACACGGCTCTGCTTCTGGTGAACGAAGTCTGCGGCGCCTACTGCCGCTTCTGCTTCCGCAAGCGCCTCTTCATGAACGACAACGAGGAAGTGGAGTTCGATCCCAAGCCCGGGCTCGATTACATCCGCAAGAATCCTCAGATCAGCAATGTGCTGCTCACGGGCGGAGATCCGCTGCTGTTGTCCACGCGGCGCCTGACGGGCATCATCGAAGAGCTGCGTAAAATCGAGCATGTGCGCATCATTCGTATCGGTTCGAAGATGACAGCCTTCAATCCCTTCCGCATCACGGAAGATCAGGAGCTGCTGAACCTCTTCGACCGAAACAGCACAAAGCACGGACGCATCTACGTGATGAATCACTTCAATCATCCTCGCGAAATGACCCTTGAGGCGAAGACGGCTTTGGACATGCTGAACAAGGCCGGCGTGATGATGGTCAACCAGACGCCCCTGCTCCGCGGCATCAACGCCGATCCGGAAGTGCTGGCCGAACTCATCAACGAGCTGAGCTGGCTGGGCGTGCCTCCCTACTACTTCTTCCAGTGTCGCCCTACCGAGGGCAACAAGCCCTACGAGATTCCCATCGTGGAAAGCTGGACGGTACTCAACCAGGCCATGACCATGGTTTCGGGTCTGGCCCGTCGCGCCCGTCTGGCCATGAGCCATGAATCGGGCAAGGTCGAGGTACCGGCGGTGACCGACGACATAATCGTGTGTCGCTACCATCGCGCCAAGAATCCGTCCAACGACGGACGGGTCATGCTCTTCCGCCGCGACGACGAGGCCTACTGGCTGGACGATCTGGTGCCCTTCGAGAATCAGAAGCCTTCGGACTATCAGTATCGAGTGCCGTTGGCAGAAGGAAGCGCCGGAATCGTGCGACCGGAGCACAACAAATAAAAACTGCTGCCAAAAAACTAACCCCGGAGTCTTGGACTTCGGGGTTTTTCATGCCCAACATCCTGACTGGGGTCTACACTTTCAGCAAAAGAAAGGAGTATTTATGGCAACCTATATCCTCATGACCAAGCTTTCGCCCGAACTCATGCAGGACGTGAAGCATCGCGAAGCCATCGGCCGGCACTGGATGACGGTGATTCAGGAGAAATGCCCCGAGGTGAAGTTCACGGCCCACTACGCCCTGCTCGGGCCCTACGATTTTCTGGACATCTACGAAGCGCCCGACGAGGAGACGGCGACCAAGGTGTCCATGATCAGCCAGGCTCAAGGTGCGCTCAGCGCCGAGAGCTGGACGGCCATCGAGTACGGCCGTTTCCTGGAACTCATGGAAGAGATCGCCTAGTCACCGAGCGCAAAGCACAACTATTGCAAGGGAGCCTGCCTATGCTAAGGTGGGGCCCCATGGCGAAAACGAAGACACGATATCTCTGTAAGGAATGCGGCTCGGAATCTGCGGCCTGGATGGGCAAGTGCCCCTCCTGCGGCGCATGGGATTCCCTCACCGAACTCAATCGAGTGATCGGCAAGCAAGGCGCGCGCGCCCTGGACGGCGTGAAGCGGCGCGGCATGGACCCCGTTCCCCTCAGTGAAGTTCCGGCGGAATCGGCCACCCGTGGATCCAGCGGCGTGGACGAACTCGACCGGGTCCTCGGCGGCGGCTTTGTGCCCGGCTCGGTGGTGCTGGTGGGGGGCGATCCGGGCATCGGCAAGTCGACCCTGCTGCTGCAGGTGGCAAGCGCCTTGGCGGCGCGGGGCGAAACCGTCCTCTATGTTTCCGGCGAGGAGAGCCCCGGGCAGGTGCGCCTGCGCGCCGAACGCCTGGACGCGCTGGAAGCAAAGATCCTATTTTTGGCCTCCACCGATCTGGATGAACTCCGCGAAGCCTCGCTGAATCTCAAACCCGCCTTGGTTATCGTGGACTCGGTGCAGACCATGGCCGATACCGCCCAGGAGGGCGCGCCGGGGGGCGTGTCCCAGCTTCGCCACGTGACCGCGCGCCTGTCGGCCCTGGCCAAAGACCGCGGTTTCCCCTTGGTGCTGATTGGACACGTGACTAAGGATGGACAGATCGCGGGCCCGCGTATGCTCGAGCACATGGTGGACGCGGTGCTCTACTTCGAGGGCGAAGAGCGGGGCGCGGGGCGCATTCTGCGTTCGGTGAAGAATCGATTCGGCTCCACCAACGAAGTGGCACTTTTTGAAATGACGGGCAAGGGGCTGGAAGCCCTGAGCGATCCATCGGGATTTCTCGGCGGCCGGCACCTGCAGGGCGAGGTGGGCAGCGCGGTCACGGTCACCTGGACCGGCACGCGGCCCCTTGCCGTGGAAGTGCAGGCCCTGGTTTCCTCGCCGCGTTACGGCACGCCGGCCCGCGTGGTGCAGGGCGTGGATCCCAAACGCGTCAGCCTTCTGGTGGCCGTGCTCGAAAAAAGCACGGGCATGCAATTGGGTGGCAGCGACATTTTCGTGTCGGTGGCCGGTGGCTTGAAATTGGATGATCCCGCCACGGACGCAGCCCTACTCGCTGCTCTAGCGAGTAGCTTCACGGGCAAGCCCGTGCCCGAGGCTACGGTCTTCCTCGGTGAAGTGGGACTACGCGGCAATCTGCGCCCGGGAAGTCAGGTGGCCGATCGTTGCCGCGAGGCCGAGCGACTCGGATTCAAACGCGCGGTGGTGGCCGCCGAAGCCGGCGATCTGCCGCCTCTGGCTCGCCGGGTAGACGGTGTGGTTGCCTTGGTCGATTTCTGCGCCAGTGAAAGCGGAAAGGCTGCGAGTCCATGACGGAAACTGCGAAGCTTCGCGTGGGCCTCATGCTCGATTCCCTCGAGTTGGAAGCCTGGCAGATCCGCATGATCGAGGAGATTCAACAGTCGGATTACGCCGAGATCAGCTTTCTCATCATGAACGGCTCGGCGCCCGAACAACCCAGCTTCGCCCAGCGCTTTCGCTCCGGATGGGGCACGCGCATCTTTCGCATCTACGTGAAAAGTGAGCGCGCATTTCTGCGCGCCTTGAATTTGGGCGGGCCCGACGCCTTCGAAACGCGCACGGCCCGGTCCCTCTTCGAAGGCGTGGAGCGCATCACCGCAAAACCTGAGCGCAAGCGCTTCTCCGACCATTTTAGCGACGAAGACCTTTGCGCCATCAGCGATCAAAAACTCGATGTCATCGTGCGCCTGGGTTTCCGCATTCTCAAAGGTGGCATTCTCGGTGCGGCGCGGCACGGAGTTTGGTCTTTCCATCATGGTGACAACCAGGTGGTGCGCGGTGGCGCGCCGGGCTTCTGGGAATTGTTTCAGGGTCGCCACCTGACCGGCTCGGTCCTGCAGGTTCTCAACGAGGACCTCGACAACGGTCTCGTGCTCTGCCGCTCATGGTCGAGTACCGACCGGCTATTCCTGACGCGCAGCATGAACAACTACTACTGGAAAACCCTTTCATTCCTGCCGCGCAAGCTGAGGGAATTGCACGGGCGCGGCGGCGAGGCTTTTTTCCGCGGGGCCGAATCCCTGAACCGCCGGCCGGAGTTCTATTCGGAGCGCCTGTTCAAGGAGCCACGCAACGGCGAGATGATCCGCCTCTGGTTGGGCCACGCCACTCGCTACCTGGCCTTCAAGATTCGCAAGCTCTTCAACATCGAGCAGTGGGTTCTCTTCTTTCACATTGGCGACAGTCCGAGTCCTTCGCTGTGGCGATACAAGGCCATCATGCCGCCCAAGGATCGCTTCTGGGCCGATCCTTTTGTTATGGAACGCGACGGGCGCTGGTTCATTTTCGTGGAGGATTATCGCTACCGCGACAAGCGCGGCCGCATATCCGTGATCGAGGTGGACGCCAAGGGCAACTGGACGCCCGCACGTGTGGTGCTGGAGCAGCCCTTCCATCTTAGCTACCCATTCCTTTTTGAACATGGTGGCGAGCTCTACATGATTCCCGAATCCCTGGCCGATCGCAGCATCGAGGCTTATCGCTGCGTGGAATTTCCCGATCGCTGGGAGTCGGCGGGCAAGCTCATGGACGATGTGGACGCGGTGGACAGCACTCTGCTCAAACACGATGGCAAGTGGTGGCTTTTCACGAACATGGTTGAGAACCCCGGCGCATCGCTGATGGATGAGCTCTACGTCTTTTCTTCCCACGACCCCTTGAGCCGCGACTGGACACCTCATCCGGGCAACCCGGTACTTTCCGATGTGCGTTCTTCCCGCCCGGCGGGCCGCTTCTTCGAGCGCGATGGGCGACTATTTCGTCCCTCACAGGATTCCTCGCGGCTCTATGGATATGCCCTCACCCTCAATCAGGTGACGGCCCTGGACGAGGAGCGTTTCGAGGAAGAGGCCTGGAGCCGTATCGAGCCCAATTGGCACCCGCGGGTGATGGGAGTTCACACGCTCAACTTCGCCGGCCGGCTGACGGTGGTGGACGCCTATTACCGCCGCTCGCGCCTGAGGCCCTAGCTTTCCGCGCGAAACTCGAGCAGGTCTCCCGGCTGACAATCCAATTCGCGACAGAGCGCTTCGAGCGTACTGAACCTGATCGCCCTGGCCTTCCCCGTCTTCAGGATCGACAGATTTGCCAAGGTAATTCCCACACCTTCAGCTAGCTCAGTAAGCGTAATCTTTCGTTCCGCCATTCGCACATCCAGATTCACTTGGATAGACATATCCGCCCCCTAAACCGTGAGGGAGCGCTCATGCTCCAATTCAGCACCGTAGGCGAAGATCGCACTCAGTGCCAAAATAACGAGTCCCGTAACAATGCCCTCCTCGCTTATATCCAGGGAGGGTTGGATAGGCAATCCTTCGATCTGAGTGGCTCCAAGTATCAGCCGGGCCTTGATATTTTCCATCAAGGGAAAGAAGAAGCTGAAGAGTATGGTCAACCATCCCATCCATTTCAGTCGCCGGATATTCAGACTGTCAAAGGGCCGCCCCTCCAGACTTGTATCCATCATGTTTCGAAAAATCCTGAGGTAAAGCAGTGCGGGAACTAGATACAGAACGATGATCAGGATGTGCATCAGAAGGAGTGGTTTGTTGGTCGTTTCGATGGAGAGGTCACCGCTCATAGATCGCATGTTGGCGACTTCGATTCCCGAATCTGAAAAACCTTCTACAATCTTCAAGGGAACGATTGGGAAGAGTGCCCTCTCACCGATGCTCACCCGTGTGAAGATCGATCCGGTCTTCCCGATTTTCGCGTCGAATAGAACGGGGCCGGGGCCAAGGATGAGGTAGAGACTCATACATACTAGGCATCCCCAGAAAACGAAGCTCGTGAAGCGCCTTAAGAAGATTAGGAGCGATGGATTTCCAACAGGCATGAGGGCCTCCTTTGTACCCAGGTAGACTAGTTTGGTATTTATCGTTTGTCAATAAATCATCGCCGTTTATCGATAATTCATGGGGCGAAATGTTGTTCTGCTTCTGAAAGTGGTGTATTTACATAGGATTAGGGGGAGCCATGACCAACTCAGAAGAATATCTCTACCGCATCCAACCCACACGCCCTGCGATGCTCAAAGAGGGCCCCAGCGAGGAAGAGGCGGATCTTGTCTCTAAGCATTTTGCTTATTTACAAGAACTTACGGCGTCAGGCCATGTGCTTCTAGCGGGACGAACCCAGAATGATGACCCTTCGAGCTTCGGAATCGTCATCTTTAGAGCCGAGTCGAAGGCTGCTGCTCTCAAAGTCTTCCAAGGCGACCCGGCCGTGGCCGGTGGAGTCTTTCAGGGTGAGCTTTTTCCCTTCAAAATTGCGTTGACTGGAGAGTTGTCAGATTGAATTTGGGTTTGTCTGGACTTCTTCCGGAAAACGTTTCGATATTTGGAAATTTGAGGGTAGCGCCGTTATCTCTGATTCCCTATACTCATTTCCGGCTCGCTCCACGAAGAGCATCGAAGCTTGAGCCAAGCCCCATGACATTTTGGAGAACCTTCCGAAAGGCGAAACCTTTATCCCATATCGCCGTTCTGAGGGCATGGAGGTGGCAATTATGAGGCGTCTTATCTTGGTCATATGCATGGGGATACTGGGCATTGTCATTCCAGCATCTTGCCTTGCCTGCGAACCGCCGGTACAGAACATGCCGGCCATGATTGAAGAAGTCGTTCCGGGGCACAGTACCCAGGTGGCGGATTCCGTCGTGCCCCTGGCCCAGCCCGAGCCGGGGAAGGAAGCTGCCGAAGCCGCTCCAGAATCCACTAAAAGTGATAAGATAGAGAGTTCAAAGGATGAAGAGTCCGTCGGCAAAAAGGCCAAAAAAGGCATCGCGGCCCTTCGCATCATGGGCCGTGTTGGTTCCGGCCTACTCAAGAACTTCATGGAGGATCTGCTCGGCGACGCTTAGTCGCTAGAGATTCATCATACAAGAGGCCGAATCATCCGAAGGCAGTTCCACTTTCTGGAACTGCCTTTCGCATAGGCGATACGCACCCGCGAAAAGCAATCCGCCAACAAGCCAAACGAGCAAGATCGATCCGGGGAAGGCTGTGGCAACATCCCGGATGAGAATCTGCTGCATGGCCACGAATGTATCATCGTCGATCCAATCGAACATGAAGGTGAAAAAGGGAATCATGTGCATGAGCAGCATGATCACCAAGATGCTGACAAAGGCTCCTTTGCGGCGACCTTCTCCGACCTCCGCCATGAAGAATCGGAAGTAAATCCATAGAGCGAGGAAGAACCAGAGCCCGGTAAGTGTGAAGATATAAGGAAAGGTTCCCCACTCCGGGCGGAGCTTCAACTCGGGGTAGTCCTCGAAGACGGTGAGCGTGGATCCCTTGAGTACCGTTTTACCGTTTTCGTCGAGGCGGAAATAACGGTCTCGTAGTTCCTCCACGGGCGGGCTTTCACCGCAATGCAGCAAGAGAGCCCTTCTGAGTTGCTCCGCAACGAATTGGGGGCTGCTTGATTCGTGGGTCGTATAGGGTTTGTAGAGTCTTGGACCCCCTGCCGTGGCGATGGGAAGAGATTTCACGGCCGGATTTTCGCCGCTTAGGGCTTCGACGCGCGGAGTTTCACCTTTCCAGTCGATCTCCCATAGATGCAGGGGAAGCCGCAGGCCATAGGAGTCTTCCTCCATGCCATAGACGATGACCTCGTGTCGAGACTCGAGAAGGGCCAGGCCGATTCGTCCTGCGCCGTAGCCCAATGTCAGAATCGCAAGACCCGGCAAAACCAATATGGCGAAAAGCCTGCGGCGGGAAATGGGCATGCCGTCGAAGAGGAAGTACTTGGCTACGGGTCCCCCCGAAATGGCGAAGATGGAATATGACGTGAGCGCGATGAAGTTGAATTGCATGCCGCCCCAACCTCGCCAGTACCCCATAAGGCCCGAAAGAAAGAGGCCGAAGGCGAGAAGGAAGGGCAGGCCGATCCAAGGTGCC
>JACNKJ010000366.1 GCA_014382085.1 bacterium | reverse complement strand
GCCCCGAAAGACACCATGAGGAAACAGACGCCAATGCGGCTCATACCTCCGAAAACGCATTTGTGTTCGCGAGAGAAGCAGAAGTAGACCAATCCTGTGAACACGCCGAGGCGCAAAATCAGAGAGTTGGCCCAGGCCACGAAGCTGTTGAGTTCCCAGGCTGGAATGATGGTGCTGTGAATCTGAATCATGGCGTTGGACTGCAGGAAAACGTAGAGGCGAAGTCCCGCGGCCATGCCCATAACGAAGGCCAAGGGCCAGCGGCTGAGATAGGAGATTTTCGGAATGAGTCGCGTGAAGAAGAGGATGCCCAAGACCAGGGGAATGTAGTAGGAGCCGTGCACCTGGTTAACGAGGGTGGCCTGCTGAATAGCCTCGGGACTGAGTGTGCCGTCCACTAGTGCATTGGACGCGTAGACTTGCCCCGCGTACTCCACCTTGTCCACCCAAATGTAAGTGAGTGAGGGCCACTTTTTCAGAAGCCCTTCGGGCCACCAGAGATTGCCGAAAAGATTGGGATGTACCTGCACCCAGAAGGCCACCACCATCCAGTAAGCCGCCGAGACGCCCGTGAAGAGATGCTCGGCGAACTTGTAGAAGGGGTTGTCCTTGTAGAGAAAACTGAAGATCGCCAGTGTCAGCAGCGCGGCGAACCAGATTCCTACGGTCTCAGCCATGAAGGCCTCCTAGAATTTCCGCTGGCCACGACGCACCAGGTAGTAGGCGACGTTGCCGATGATGATGAATAGAACCATGACCAAATGGGCCACACTCTGCGCGGCCATGCCGCGATTTCCGGCGCCCAGTTCGGCCATATATCCGTTTTCCATGAGTAGACTCTCGAACTCGGCCGCGCCCGATAGGCCGCCGAGGATGCCCGAACACTGCCCCGACTGAACGAAGGGGACGACTTCAGTGACCTGAACGGCTGTGCATCCGGTGCTCATGGGTTTATTCAAGGTGTCGGCCGCGTACTGCACCCATTCGATGGTACCGGGATAGCCCGCCGAGAAACTGAATATAAAGTCTATGTTCGCCAGGTTCTCGATGCCGTGCATGATCGGGTAGCTCGACAGAGCATGGCCCCGCGTGTCCACGGGGTAGGTGGTCCAGAAGCTTTCGACCACCGACTTGATGACGACCTCGTTACCCGCCTTGTAACCCAGGTTGATGTAGTCCACGCCGTACTCGCGTCCGTATTTCTGGTCGCAGACTTCATCGAGAATATCTCGGCTCATGAAGAGCCCGTCCGGCCAAAGAGCCATGACGATGACCTTGCAGTTCTTCTGCATGAAATAGTCGATGACCGCACGGCTCATGGGATGAACCTCGGGCATGGTACTCGGCCCGTACTCGAAGGAACAGAGAACCGTCGAGCCTTCCGGAATTTCTTCCAAGGTCTCATAAACCGTTCGCACGTGATCGGAGACTTTGATGTCCATGGAGAAGGGGAACACCAATGGGATGGCCACCGCCAGGGCGATGATCAGGAAAATCCAACGCCGGTCCAGAGTGTTAACTTTTTCGACGAGGCTCATCTTATTCCTCTCCAAGGAAGGATTTCTCGATGCCCAGGATCAGACGCAGGCTCGTGGATACAACGCCCAGCGCAATGCCGATGAGAATGGCTCGCTGCCCGGCCGCGTTGGGGAAGGTGTAGATCCAGTCGCTGATGTTTTCCAGGCGCAGAATACTGAGGACGCCGCTTTCAGGTAGCCAGGCGGTGAGCATCTGTCCCAGGGGTACGCGCCCCAGCATGAGGACGATGCCCGCTAAAAGTAGCACCGTGGCTTCGGCGTTGCGTGCCCGGAAGGCGCGGAAGCTGGCGCTGGCTACGTAGAAAGCCAAGAGCGCGTACATGGTCGCACTCAGCGGCGTGAAGATGTACCACCAGATCCAGAAGAAGTGACTATTGGGATGACTGATGTGCGCGCCGGCCATATAGCTGCTCATGTCGGCCGGCAGTCCGCCGAAGTAGCTGGCGAAGTTGATACCCACATAACCCGTGACGAAAAATCCGACGATCGTGACTACGCTATAGGGCCAGTTCCGCTTGCGCTTGACCACTTTTAGACCCTGCAGCTTCAGCAGATTCGCGCCGCCCAGAATAATGGCGAAGGACGCGATGATGTCGAAGAACTGACTGAAGTCGCGACCCAGGTTCCCGATGGGATCCATGGGCACGAACCAGCTTATCAGCGTGAGCGACCCCACGAAGATGAGAATAAGTAGGGGAATCCAGTATTTTAGCAGCATGCCTTAACCCCCGCTCACGATGAAGAGCCGGCTGATGTCCAGCCAACTCGGCATGTTGATTCCGGATTGAGTCAGAATGACGTAGAGCAATCCCCAGAGCAGGGTCGCCATGAAGATGATCTTGCCCATGTCCTGCCCGCGAATGGATCCGATAAGTTTCGTGTCGCCGGACAGGTAGGCGCTGGCGGCGAAGAATTCCTCGCCAATGAGCGTGTAGTCGCAGGCCGTGATGAAGAAGGGCAGCTGGGACGGACTGGCCGTTCCCGCAATTTGAATGGCGCCTATGGAGTTGCCCGTCTCGGCCAAGATCAGGCTCTCCGCGTAAAACTTGCCCTGGTAGAAGCAGGCCGCCGGTCTTTCGCGAAGCATGATACCGTCCACCGCCGCCGCGTAAGCGAACTGGTCGTCGGTGAGGTAATGGATCATGTCGTCATGGTAGAGATCGGGACGTCCCGAACTGATATAGCTCTCTTTCACCACTTCGCGCGCATGCGCCATGACCAGCGAACGACTCACGGGCACTTCCAGAGGCGTTTCGTACTGGGCGGTCATCTTGGCCACGTAGCCCAGAATGCTCACCCCCGCGAGGGTTTCGATCTGGTCCATGTCCATGATGCCCGGCACGAAGAGCACCGGCTGTCCCATTTCCGTGGCGCGGCCCACGGCCTCGTCGAAGGCCTTGAGTCCGGCCACGGGGCGCAGGTAGATGCCGTCGCCCTTGCTCGCCTGGATGATCCAGAAGATGATGCCGCCGCCGATGACCAGAACGGCCAGCAGCATGGTGGCTCTTCCTCGATTGAACCACTGGGCCTTGGGGCTGGCGGCCTCTTCGAGATAGACCGTGTTTAGACCGAGCGGGCTTTCCGTGTCGATGCGGTAGAGGTAAAGATCACCGTTGTGGAGATCTTCGGACACGTCGGTGAAGGAAACCCGCGCCCCCGGTTCGCCCGCCGCGGCACGCGTTCCCACGCGCGTCCAGATCTGGTTCTCATCGGCCATGTTTTCCAGATAGGGGGCCCGCCAAATGGTGTATCCCGTGATCACCCCGTTCGTGTCATCCAATGAGGCGTCCCAGCGGATGCGCACGGCGTGGCCGCGATCATCCGGGTTGTCCAGGGCCTCTAGGTTTGTGGGGGGAGCAGGTCCGAGGGGCAGGGCCGACAGGCCTGTGGCGACGAGCAAGAGTAAGAGGCTCAGGATCCGTTT
>JACNKJ010000072.1 GCA_014382085.1 bacterium | reverse complement strand
GGTCGGTCAATGGAGTGGTGGGCGGTACCCGCTGAAACGGGAACCATCAGCCAGGATAATCCAGCGATATACACAGCCCCAGTATTAGATACCGGGCTTGAGACGGTGGAGATCAGCGCCGTCTGGAGAAGCGACACGAGCATCACCGGGGAGATTGGCCTAACTCTTCAGGTTCCCCTGCTGGTTTTGAGCGTGGATGAGGATGAAATTCAGTTAGGCGAGACACTTGAATTCACGGCGGCCCTTGAGGCCGATCGCGACATCACCGATTTCGATTGGTTCGTGAACGAAACCCTCGGCGGTGACGCGACCTTGGGAACCATCACCCAAGGCAATCCCGCTGTCTACACAGCGCCTCAGGCCCTTCCCCTTGGCGGCGGTGTATTGGTCAACGCGAAATGGCGTGACAATCCCGAAATCGCGGCGAGTGAAATGCTCTATCTCCTCTTCACCATCAAACACGTGAATGCGGCCACAGGTCTGGATGAGCCGGGACGCGGAACCATCACCGCGCCGCTAAAGACGATCACCTACGCCTGTGAGAACGAGAACCACGAGGATGGGGACACCATTCTAGTGGCGCCGGGTGTTTACAATCATGCGCTTGGGGAAGCCAATTCCATTTCGACTCCTTATAACGTCACGATTCGAGGCATAGATCGCGACCAGTGTTTCGTGGACGGCAATCCCGCTCACGACGGAGCCATCTTCTACATGAATGGTACGACTTTCGAAAACTTCACCCTCCGTAATCCCGGTTATCCCGACAGCGATATGCGATACGCCATCCAGTTTCAGAGCTATGATGCCGTGGCGCGGAACATCAAGATCAACGACGCGTTCGTGAACTCCGCCATCTACGTGACCAACACAGACAGGAATCCTCTCATGGTGGATTGTGAGATCGCCTGTACTCAAGCGCCGGGCCTTGAAGATGGAATCAAATGCAACCCCAACACGAAGCCTTCCTTTGTAGATTGCGAAATCAGTGGCTGGGATAGAGGAATGATCGCTGCCGATTCCATGCTCATCCAAGGTTGCACGATTACCGGTAATGAAATCGGAGTGTATGTCAGTACAAGCGAGGCCAGCCCCGACATGGGTGGCGGAGCCTGGGGATGTCTTGGAGGCAATTCCATTCAGCTTAACAACTGGGGCATCTGGAACAGCTCGGATCTGGACGTATTCGCACAATTCAACAACTGGAACGAGGATCCCCCGGTTCATGGTGCCGATGCGCCTAGCGACATCTACAACACTGCCGCTGGTGTGGTGATCTGGGAATGAGGAATTTCAGGTACTCCCATGTCATGCTCTGGACCGAGCGCTTGGCCGAGGCTGCGGCTTGGTATCAGGAGAAGCTCGGCTTCGAGCCAAATTTCCCGGTGAGCGAACACTATGCCTCTTTCATGCATTCGGTCTGGGGCATGCGTCTGGATCTGCATCCCTGCAAGCCGGGCGAGCGCCAGATCAACGGTGGTCCCTGGATCTACCTGAACATCGAGGATATCGATGCCGCCGTGGCCGATCTGGCCGCGGTGGGCATCACCTGCGATCCCATTGCCGATATTCCTCAGGTTCCTCGGCACAGCGCCTTTCGCGATCTGGAGGGGAATGTCTGGGGCCTGGAGGAGAAATCTCGGGATGGATCGTAAATCTCAGAGCCAATCTGAGATCTGCGTCTTGACTCCCGCCCCTTGAATCTCCACCTTGTTGCCACCCGGGCCGCTAGGCGGCTGCTGGGGGGCGGGCGGGAGCGATTCACCCGATTTTACGTCGATCGCCATCGCGATCCAGACACGGGAGGATCCCCATGTCCGTCATACTTTCAGGTAAGAATCTCACCGTCGAAAATCTCGTCGCCGTCGCTCGCCATGGTGAGAAGGTTGAACTAGATCCCCAAGCGCGCGAACGCATCGTTCGTTGCCGTAGCTTCATCGAGCAGCGCATCGAAGCGGGCGAGATCATGTACGGCGTCAACACCGGCATCGGCGAGTTCTCTGAAATCGTGCTCGACGAAGAGCAGGTTAAGAATTTCCAGCGCTATCTCATTTACAATCACGCGGCGGGTATCGGCGAACCCACGCCTCTTGATCAAGTGCGCGGCGCCATGCTGCTTCGGGCGAATGTGCATGCCCACGGCCACTCCGGCTGCCGGCCCGAGATCACCGAAACGCTCCTCGCAATGCTCAATTTGGGCGTCACTCCCCACGTTTGCGACAAGGGATCGGTGGGCGCCTGCGGCGACCTGGCGCCCATGAGCCAGATTGCCCTGTGCATGATGGGCGAGGGCGAGGTCTTCTTCGAGGGCGAGCGCATGACAACCCGAGAGGGTTTCGAAAAGGCGGGCATTACCGTTCCCGGTCTGCTGGCGCGCGATGGTCTGGCCTGCATCAACGGCAGCAATGTCATCACCTCCATCGGTATGCTCACGGTCTTCGACACCGAGCGATTCCTGCTGCAGGCGGAAATCGCCGCGGCCATGACCTTGGAGGCTCTCAAGGCCAATATGAAGCCTTACGACCGACGCCTTCATCAACTGCGCGGTTTCCAAGGCGCGGTGACTTCGGCGGAGAACATTCGTCGGGTCGTCGAGGGTTCCGACCTGCTCACCGGCAAGGAAAAGGTGAAGGTGCAGGACGCCTACTCCATGCGATCTACGCCCCAGGTCATCGGCGCGGCCCGCGATCAGTTGCGCTGGACCTGCGAGCAACTGGAGATCGAGGCCAACGGAGTGGGGGACAATCCCATCTTCCTGCCCGAAGACGAAATCGTCCTCACCGGCGCCAACTTCCAGGGCACGCCTATGAGCATGCCATTGGATAATCTGGGCGGCGCTATCACCATGGTTTGCGTGCTCAGTGAAAGACGCCTCAATCGATTGACCAACCCGGCCCTCAGCGTGGGCCTGCCGGCCTTCCTCACCAAGGGTGCGGGCATGTTCAGCGGACTCATGCTCAGCCAGTACACGGCGGATATGCAGATCGTTGAGCAGAAAATTCTCTCCACCCCGGCCTACTTCCAAAGCATTCCCGCCGCGGCCGATCAGGAGGACTTCGTGTCCATGGGCATGAACTCGGCCATGAAGACGCGGAAAATTCTCGATGTCGCCGCCGGTGTCTTGGGCATCGAATTCATGGCTGCCGCGCAGGCTCTCGACTTCCGCGACTATGAGCCAGGCCTGGGAACCCAGGCGGCCAAGACTGTTATTCGCGAGAAGGTGGAGTTCCTGGACATTGACCGGCCCCTCTTCCCCGATCACAATGCCATGAAGGATCTGGTGGATAGCTGGGCCATCCTGGACGCCGTCCAGGCGGAAGTGGGCGAGCTGACTCGTTACTAAGGAGACGCCGTTCTGACGACGCACTGGGTTCATGATCTCGATCCCATCGCCTTGCATCTGGGCGATCGCTTCGGCTTGCGTTGGTACGGACTGGCCTATCTGGCCGGCTTCCTGGTGGCCTTCTGGCTCCTGAA
>JACNKJ010000408.1 GCA_014382085.1 bacterium | reverse complement strand
GTGGCAACCCGGCCGGTCGCGCACGTGGGAGGTAGGGGTGAAGTGTTACGAACCTAGGACGCGAAAGGAAAGGGATCGGGGGTGGCTGTTCTTTTTACTTCTCCTGGCCACGAGGCGCGTAAGGGGATGCTCCCCAAGCCCCCCCGCCACTGTATCCAGTTTTCTGGTAGTGGTGATCCTCTGGTTCTGGGGTCCCACTTCTTGGGCTCTCTGGATGGCTTTTCTAGTTTCCCTGTTGGTCTCGGTCCCGCTCTCCTACTTCATGGAAAGTCTGCACGGGAAAGATCCCAGTGCCTGTACCGTGGATGAAGTGGTGGGCATCCTTCTGCCTCTCGCGGCCTTGGGAGAACCGTTGAACGTGCCCGGCGCCTGGAAAATACTGCTGGCAGCCTTCTTCCTCTTCCGCTTCTTCGATATCGCAAAGATCTGGCCGGCCAGCCGATTCGAGAGCCTGCCCGGTGGCTGGGGTATCGTTTTGGACGATCTCATGGCCGGGATCTACACGCTCATTTCATTGAAGCTGCTAACTTTTTGGTTCCTATAGGGTGGTAAGAAAGATTTAACACGAGCCTGTCTGAAATGGTATAATCTTCGGCGACTTGAATTTCCAACCGACCTAAGTGCCGCCGGAGGAGACACCATGAGCCGACCGTATGCAATTCGTCTATTCCTCGCTCTATCGCTCATTTTAGTATCCGCAGTTCCTCTCATGGCTCAGGACTGTGTCCATTATGAGGACATGTTGCACTTCGTGGGCATGATTCCCGAAGGGGACATCGATTACATGTACGATGTGGAGGTGCACGACGAGTACGCCTATGTCGTCTCCAATAGCGATGGCCTCATCGTTGCGGACATCCAAGATCGGGCCAATCCCGTAATCGTGGATTATTGGGATGAGGCCACCTACCTCATCCACGCTCTCTGGCATGAGGGCCTTCTTCTGGTAATAGACGAGTACGATGGCTTGTATATCTTGGACGCGAGTGATCCTGAAAACCTTACAACACTTTCCAACATTCCTGTGCTTGGGGACGAACTTAACAACGTCGTGGCCAGTGGGAACTTGCTTGCGCTCTCCGAGGATGACCTGATTCGCACTATCGACATCAGTGTTCCGGAGCTTCCGGTAGCGAGGGCAACGCTTCCACTGTCCGAAACGCCTGAAGGTATCTGCTTCGATCCCGTGGATGGAAACCTGCTCTATGTTGCTATGGGGAGCGATGGGGTGGGGGTAGTCGACTTAAGTGATATCGACGATCCGCTTCTGGTCGGTCAGGCAAGCTACCCTGATGCCGGTGTCTACGATGTGAAAGCCCAGGGCGGGCATCTATTCGCCACAGACTACGACAATAGTGCTCTGGCAGTCTTCCAGGCAAACGGGGGCACAGATCCCACATTCCTGAGTCTCCACACATTTGGAGACGGATACGGATATCCCAATGAAATCGATTTGAGTGAAGGTCTGGCCTTCCTAACGGGTTACTACATCGGTGCGGTGGTTTTCGACATCAGTGATCCCGCCAATCCCGTTGAGCAGGCCATCATTGATACCGAGTCCTTCGTATTTACTCTCGATCTTTGTGGGAACTATCTCTACCTGACAGTCGAAGGCTCGGGCATCTTCATCTTCGATGTAAGCAATCCGGTCTACCAGGCTCCGGTAGGCGCCTTGGGAGTCGCCCTCGACGGGGTGGCCTTCGCGGAGGATCTGCCGCGTCTTTACCTCGCCGATTCCTCGGGCGACATCCACTGCATCCATTGGGATACCCAAAGCGTGGTCGGTTACCTTGATGATAGTGGCATGATTAAGGGACTCGTCCACCGTGATGGGGTCCTCTACGTGGCCAACGCCAATCAGGGCCTGCTGATGGTGGAAGTCAGTGATCCAACCAATCCCTACGTTGTGGACATATGGCCCGTGGATATAAATCCCGTAAATTCCACTCCCCGGGCCATCGGCATCCAGGATCGCGATCTCTATCTACTCCTGGACGATCATGGCCTTCGCAAGTTTTACATCGACGATCCATACTATCCCGATCCACTGGGCCTGGCCGGTTCTTTGACCGACTACAGCCACATGACTCTCTATGGCGACTACGCCTACGCAATAGGCTGGGTGGGGGATCTCGAGGTCTTCGATATCAGCAATGGTGAAGGCCCCATTTCACTGGGTACGGTGCCGGGCGTCGAAGACACGCAGGCCATGCATGCCGAGGACGGAGCCCTCTATTTCCTCAGTGACGAAGAGGGCCTGGTTGTCTTCGATCTCCATGAACCGGCATCGCCGTTTCGTGTAGCCCAAGCGCAATTTCCAGTTGCATATTACGGTAGCAGCCTGGTCGTGGAAGGCGACTTCCTTTACGTAGGAACAAGTTCGAGTAACGACTATGATGATTCCAGTATCTGGGTCTTCGATGTGAGCCAGCTCGACGATCCCCGCTGTATCGGCGCCATGGGTGAGCCCTTCGATGCCAGTGATATCATGCAAATCGGCAGCCAAGTGTGGAGCACGCACAAGGCTGAAGGCATGGTACTCTATCCGCTTCAGTGCGAAGACCTGGTGACTGCAGTGGAAACTCCTAGTGCTGGAAAACTCGATCTCCGGAGCTTCCCCAACCCCTTTAATCCGAATACACTCATCGAATTCAGGCTCGAAGAGGACAGCTTCGTGGAACTCGAGATCTTCGATGTCTCGGGCCGTAGAGTGAGAACTCTGGTTCAAGGACTTCTGGAGGCGGGCCCTCAAGCCAGCGAGTGGAATGGCCGAGACGACGAGGGGCGGCCGCTTGCAAGTGGTGTCTATCTGGCCCGACTCAAATCCGGTGAACTCGTGGGGGAAAGCAAACTCATTCTCATCAAGTAAGGAACTCGTAGACGCGACTGGCGCCGGGGCAGTCCCCGGCGCTTTTTCCATGCGTATTCTGCTCAAGTGCTCTAGATTGATCGCATGACAAAAGAACTCGTATCCCAACTGTCCAGACCCATTCGCATCGTTGCCATTGGTGATGAACTCATGCGCGGGGATCATCCCGACACCAATTCGCCTTGGCTGGCCGAGCGTTTGGCGCAACTGGGGAAAATACCTGATTCCATCGAGCAATTGCCCGATCGGGACGATGCGGCGGAGACGGCCGTGCGTAGATGGACCCAGGAGGGCGGGACACTGTTTTTAGGTGGAGGACTCGGCCCTACGGAAGACGACGCCACTCGTGATGAAATCGCTGCGGGCTTGGGTGTGAAGCTGATCCTGAATGAAGAAGCCGCGCGGATGATATGCGATCTAGAAGTTCGTCGTGGGCGAACCTTTACCTCATATACACATCGGCAGGCGAATCTGCCTGAGGGATGCCGACCTGTGCAGAATCCGGTAGGAACCGCACCATCAATATTCTGTGGAGTCGATATAGCATTTATAGTCATTGTGCTTATCGAGCCCGGCGACCACAACTCTATCCGCCAGAGGGTGCAGCCTGTGCC
>JACNKJ010000365.1 GCA_014382085.1 bacterium | reverse complement strand
AGGCGGGACGGAAACCCGCGCGCATCAAGCGCTTGAGCAGGCGTAGGGCGGTGCGCTGACTTTGGGCCAGGCTGTGGAAATCGCCGAGTAGGACGGCTTTGGCGCTCACGAGCTGCGTTGTGAGCTCACCGGGACTCAGGCACCGGCCGGTCCAGGAGGGAAGGGTCTGGAAATAGTGTTCACGGTAGTGCGTGAGGGTCGGCGACTCGGGTCCCAGGCGCTCGCGCAGGGAAAAATCGAGCCTATCCTGCAGCTGCTTCTGCAGGTCCATCCATCGGTGGAAGCTCTGACGGGCTTCCCGCCCTTGCCGAATCTTTCCCATGCTTTCCATGCCTTCTTGGATGCAACTCTCCCCATCGGGCGATTGCGAGAAACGGGCCACGGAAAGGGGGTTTACAGGGCGGGTCCAGTCGCCTAAGTTTTTTGATACGGAGGAACCATGCGCCTGTCATCCAACAAGATCGAGTACCTGTCCGAAAAGCTGGTCAAGCTCATGCGTGAGCGGGACGGCATTTTCGTAGCCGGGGACGAGGCCGAAGTGGCCCGCATCATCGGCTGGGAAATCGTCGAAGAACTCAAAATCGAAGACGAGATCGACGATGAAGTGGACGGGGTTCTGGAGCAGTACGAACGTCAGATTTCAGCCGGCGACATGGACCAGGGCATGCTGCGACGCAAGCTCAAGGTGGAGCTGGCCAAGAAGAGAGGATACACGCTGTGAGACTGAGCGAAGAACGCATCGAGATTCTCGCGGCGCGCATCGTCAATCGTTTGCTGGACGAAGAGCTGGTCGACATCACTCTCAGCGAGCGCGCCTTCGAGGACGTTATCGAAACTTGGATCACCCACGATCTGGAAATTGAAGACCAGATCAACGAGGAAGCCGCAGCTCGCGTGGACAGCTATCAGCGCAAGATCGTGCACGGCAGCTCGGAGTGGGAGATTCTCATCGACAAGGCCAAGGACGAGCTGGCCCGGTCGCGCGGCTATGTGATCCGCTGATCCCATGAACGATTCCCGATACACTCTGCCCGGCCACCTGCCGGGTCGTCGTGTCTTGCTCGCCATGAGCGGAGGCGTGGACTCCTCGGTGGCCGCCTTGCTTCTGCGCGAAGCGGGGGCCGTAGTCTTGGGGGCCACCTTCCGAAACTTCTGCTTCAGCGAACGCGACGAACTTCCCGAGCGAAGCTGCTGCTCGCTGGAAGCCGTCGACGACGCCCGCCGCGTTTGCGAGAAGCTGGGCATCGAGCACGTTTTGGTGGATGAGACCGAGCGTTTCGAGCGAGAGGTCATCGACAATTTCCACGATGAATACGCCCGCGGCCGAACGCCGAACCCCTGCGTGCGCTGCAATACGGCCGTGCGTTTTCCGCGCCTGATGGACGAAGCTGAGCGTTTGGGCTGCGATGCTGTGTCCACCGGGCACTACGCGCGCATCGTCCCGGAGGCAGGTTCGCTTTACCTGGCGCGAGGGCGGGATGGGGGCAAGGATCAGTCCTACTTCCTCGCCGGCATGGATCCAGCCGGATACCCGCGCACCCTTTTCCCCCTGGGCGATTTCGAGAAACCCGAGGTGCGCGAGATGGCGCGACAGGCGGGTCTTCACATTGCCGATAAAGGCGAGAGCCAGGACGTCTGCTTCATGACGGGGCGAACCCTGGAAAGCTACCTTTCTGACTTTGGCGCACTCAGTCGCGGGGAAATTATTGGCCCCGACGGTTCTGTGCTCGGTGAACATCGTGGCGTGGAATTGTTCACGGTGGGTCAGCGGCAGGGCCTGGGCGTGGCCTTGGGGCATCCCGTTTATGTCACGCGGGTGGATGCGGAATCCGGGCGCGTTTATCTGGGTGAAGATTCCGATTTGCTGGCGCACAAGCTGGTGGCCCGTGAGGCCTGGCTCGCACCGGGGGCGGAGTCGGTGAAGCTCAGGGGGAAGATTCGCTATCGAAGTGCTTTGAGTGATGTGGAGTCACTCGAGCTCGAAGGCGATTGCCTGCGATTGCGATTCGCCAGTCCTGTGAGCGCGGCCGCGCCGGGGCAGAGCCTTGTGCTTTACGCAGAAGACCGCGTCATGGGCCATGGCATTATCGAAGAAGCGCTGCCATGAGCTGGGGCCGTTTGCGGCGAGTCCACCCGGGTGGACTTTTCCTGACTCTGGGCATCAAGCCCAGGTCCATGTTCGGTGCGCTCGCCCTCCTGATCGCACTGAATGCCATGGCCGCACCTCCGGTAATGATGATCCACGACTCAGGGGACGCGGCTCTCGCGCGTGAGATCAAGCGCGAGGCCGAGGTCGCCCTCGCCAGTTGGCAGGGAGCTCTGGGGCCCGAACCCTTGCGAATCATATTGGCGCCCAATGCCGAGGAGTTCACGAAAGAGGCGCGGGGTCGAAATCCCGAGTGGGCGGCAGCCCTCATCCTTGAGCCGGGACGTACGATCTTGCTGGATAAAACGCGCTTCTTCCAGGTGGCAGATCGGCGAAAGATTCTGCGCCATGAGATCGGGCATATCGTGCTCGACCGGGCCCTGCCTCGTGCACGCCTGCCCCGCTGGTTTCATGAAGGGTTCGCCCAGGTTTTCGCCGCCGAGTGGGAAGAGCGCGACCAGTGGTTGCTCGGGCGGGTAGCCTTTTTCGGTGGGGGTCTTTCCCTGTCCGAACTTCGTAGCCGCTTTCCCAGCGGAGGTTCCCGCGCGAACCTGGCCTACGCCGAAAGCCAGGCCGCGGTGCTCTGGCTCTGGAAGGACCGACCGGCCTGGCAGCGCTTGTTCACCGATCTGGCTCGCGGAGTACCCATGGAACAGGCCCTGCCTCTTCACTACGATCTGGGCGGCCTGCAATTCGAGGAGTTTTTCGACGAGGAGATCCTGCCCGGATATCGAAGCCTGGGTCTGCTCTATGGCGGGGGACCGCTGCTTTCCCTGGGTCTGGTGCTTTTCCTGATCGGCTATCTGCGCCGGAGGAAGCGGCGGAAGCCGTCGAATATGGGCCCCGATGGCGAGCTGTCCTATGACGCGGCCTGGCTGGAGCGGGAGAAGCTCAAGTCGGGTAGGGCTCAGGCTCCTCCGAGGCGCCGGAGGCGGCTTAGAAGGCCTCCGGGGCGCCTCAATTGACAGAACCCCAAGGGCTTGATATATTGCGCGCCGGCCAGATATTGGCTACCCTGCGGCTTGCCGGAGGACTAGCCTAACTGGTAAGGCAGCGGTCTTGAAAACCGCCGGGCTTTGCCCTTGGGGGTTCGAGTCCCTCGTCCTCCGCCTGGCCATGGAGAGGTGACCGGGTGGCTGAAGGTGCGCGCCTGCTAAGCGTGTGTGGGTGTCAAACGGGTACCCAGGGTTCAAATCCCTGCCTCTCCGCCGAATAGGGTCTTGGGTTGCCGCACGAGCCTCTGACCCGGCACTTCGGTGCCGAATGCGCCCATAGCTCAATTGGATAGAGCGTTTGGCTACGGACCAGAAGGTTGGGGGTTCGAATCCTCCTGGGCGTACCGTT